>DJVA01000058.1 GCA_002440705.1 Flavobacteriaceae bacterium UBA6268
TTCATCAATCAAAAAACGAACAGTTATTTTTTAACTGTTGTTGCATTTATAGGATTAACCTAAATACGTTTTCAAGATCTTGCTTCTTGAAGTATGTTTCAATCTTCGAATGGCTTTTTCCTTGATTTGACGGACGCGTTCGCGGGTTAGGTCGAAGGTTTCGCCAATTTCTTCCAGGGTCATGGGGTGCTGGTTCCCCAGGCCAAAATACAAACGAATCACGTCGGCTTCCCGTGGCGTCAAGGTCTCCAAGGCGCGCTCAATTTCCGTGCGAAGCGATTCGTGCAACAGGCTACGGTCTGGGTTAGGGGATTCCCCGCTACGCAATACATCGTAGAGATTGGAATCCTCGCCTTCCACCAAAGGGGCATCCATGGATACATGACGTCCAGAGTTTTTCATGGACTCCTTCACGTCATTGATGGTCATGTCCAACTCTTTGGCAATTTCTTCTGCAGAAGGTGGACGCTCGTGGGCTTGCTCCAAGAACGCATAAGTTTTATTGATCTTGTTGATGCTTCCAATTTTGTTCAACGGAAGACGAACAATTCGGGATTGCTCTGCCAAGGCTTGGAGTATCGATTGTCGGATCCACCAAACGGCATAGGAAATAAACTTAAACCCACGGGTTTCGTCAAAACGTTGCGCGGCTTTGATAAGCCCCAAGTTGCCTTCGTTGATCAAATCGGGAAGGGTCAAACCTTGGTTTTGGTATTGTTTTGCCACAGAAACAACAAAACGAAGGTTGGCTTTGGTCAATTTTTCCAAAGCACGTTGGTCACCCGCTTTGATGCGTTGTGCCAATTCTACTTCTTCGTCTGCGGTGATTAAGTCAACTTTTCCAATTTCCTGAAGGTACTTGTCCAATGAAGCAGTTTCCCTATTGGTAACCTGCTTGGTAATTTTAAGTTGTCTCATTAAGGGTTCTCCTTGCTTTTAAAAAGATTAAATTTTTCCTTTCGTAAATGGTTATACGTAAAATGGAGGCAAAATGTTACAAAAATTTTGGTTTTAAATTTTTATAAAACCAGTGTGATGTGTTCTGTTCAAATACTAATCAATAATTTTAAGGGAGCAAAATTTAGCTTATTCTATCCTAAATAGTGCTCTATTAACTTCCTTTTCGATAAGTTTTGTCGCCGTAAAGGTCACCCTATAGTCCTCAATTTGATACGAAAATTTTACATAGGGTCTTTGTGCTATTTTAAAGAAGTCTCCTAAAAAAAAATGTTTATAATTTGTGTAATGCTCCGGGTTAATCGTGGGACTTTCGGGCGAAAAGCAATAAGTAAAGATAGCAGGTTCTTTATAATTATCTATTGCTTTATATTCATAACATTCACAGTCTTTACCAAGGATTCGTTCATTGTTAAGTTGAGTAAAAGCGAGTAATTGAGCAGGTTCTTTGGTAATGTTGGTAGAATCTACTTTACGGTTCAATGTGTTGGTACTATAAAGATAGTCTTTACCCACAAAAAAATAATCGGCATCGGCATCTACTCTTGTGCCTCGACTATGTTTATACTGTAACCTAAAGTCTCCGTTACTTGCAAAGTATAGTTCGGCGCGATTTCCGTAAATATCTTTCAGGAGTTGTTCGGTGTCATCGGGAGCTGCTTCGGAGGCGTACACTTCAATAGAAAACTGAATCATTCCCTCAAAAGAGTTTTGTGCTTGAAGACTTACTAAGGTTATTAAGAACAAGAAAAATAAACTAAACGATTGTTTCATCTTAGAAAGATAAAAAAACAAAATAAAAAACCCTTCATTGCTGAAGGGCTTATTTATTTATCAAGAAATTTAGTCTCTCTTTTTGTGACCATCACGGTTACGGTTATCGCGTCCCCGATTATCCCTTCCACCTTTTTTGTCGTCGCGGGGAGGACGCTCCTTATAGCCTTCGGGTTTGGGAAGTAATGCCCTGCGCGAAACTTTATCTTTCCTGGTTTTGGGGTCGATGCCAAAGTATTTTACATCGATCACATCACCAAGATTCACTACATCGGTTACCTTTTCGGTTCGCTCCCAGGCCAATTCCGAAACGTGAAGCAATACTTCATTTCCGGGGGCTTCCAGGTATTCTACTACTGCTCCAAAGTCTAGTATTTTGATGACCTTAACCTCATAAACACTTCCAACTTCAGGCCTAAAGGTAAGCGCTTCCACGGCTTTAAGGACCGCATCGATACCCTCTTGGTTGGTTCCCAAGACCTCTACGATTCCTTTGCCGTCCGCTTCAGAAATTACAATGGTAGTCTGGGTACGTTTTTGAAGTTCTTGGATGTTTTTGCCTTGAGGGCCAATAAAGGCTCCAATGAATTCCTCGGGCATTTCGGTGTAAACGATTTTTGGGGCATGGGGCTTCACATTTTCCCTTGGTTCCGCAATGGTATCGGTCAATTTTTCCAAGATGTGTAAGCGGCCTTCACGAGCTTGTTTCAAAGCTTTGACCAAAATCTCATAGCTCAATCCCTTAATCTTAATGTCCATCTGGCAAGCCGTGATTCCATCAGCGGTACCGGTAACTTTAAAGTCCATATCACCAAGATGGTCTTCATCACCAAGGATATCACTTAATACCGCATATTCCTTACCATCAGTGATCAATCCCATAGCAATACCACTAACGGGCTTTTTCATTTGGATTCCAGCATCCATCAAGGCCATGGTACCACTACATACTGTAGCCATGGAAGATGAGCCGTTACTCTCCAATACTTCGCTTACCACTCTAACGGTGTAAGGGCAATCTTCTGGAACCATGCCTTTCAAGGCACGTTGCGCCAAATTTCCATGCCCAATTTCCCTGCGGGAAGTTCCTCTTAGTGGGCGTGCTTCACCTGTGGAGAATGGCGGGAAATTATAGTGCAGGTAGAAGGTTTCCTCTCCTTGTAGGGTAGGAAGGTCAATCACATTGGCCTCACGGGAGGTTCCTAAAGTGACTGTGGCTAGCGCTTGGGTTTCGCCCCGTGTGAAAATTGAAGAGCCATGAGTAGAGGGGAGGTAATCCACTTCGCACCAAATGGGGCGAATGTCGGTGGTTTTTCTACCATCCAATCGAATCCCTTCTTTTAGGATAACATCCCGAACGGCTTCCTTGTGCGCTTTTCCAAAATACTTGGAAACCAAATCTCCGTTTTCTTCCAATTCTTCTTCAGAAAAGAGCGCCTTAACGGCTTCTTTTACTTGAGCAAATGCCTCGCCACGCTCTTGCTTGGTGCTTCCTTGCTTGGCAATATCGTAACACTTGCTGTATGCGGCTTCCTTAATTTTGGACTCGAGTAATTCATCTTCGCGATCCCCGGCATAAGTTCGGGTTTCTTTCTTTCCAACTTGTGCTACAAGATTGCGTTGCGCCAAGCACTGTAATTTGATGGCCTCATGGGCAAAGCGAATGGCTTCTGCCATGTCCTCTTCGCTACATTCCTTCATTTCACCTTCAACCATTGCTACACTGTCTTCGGAAGCACCTACCATCAAATCGATGTCGGCTTCCTTCAATTGCTCGTAACTGGGGTTGATGACGAATTCGCCATCGATCCGCGCCACGCGCACTTCAGAAATGGGACATTCAAATGGAATGTCACTCAATTGAATGGCCGTAGAGGCAGCCAATCCGGCCAGTGCATCAGGCATAACGTTTTCGTCGTGCGACATCAATTGGATCATCAATTGGGTTTCTGCATGGTAATCTTTAGGGAATAGGGGTCGCAAGCAGCGATCCACCAAACGCATCGTCAGGATTTCTTCCGTACTTGGACGCGCTTCACGCTTAAAGAAACCACCGGGATAACGCCCGGCTGCGGCAAATTTTTCACGATAATCTACCGTAAGGGGCAGAAAATCGATCCCTGGGGTTGCTTCCTTGTTGCTCACTACCGTACACAAGAGCATGGCATCCCCCATGCGTACTACGACGGAGCCATCAGCTTGCTTGGCCAGTTTTCCTGTTTCGATGGAGATGGTCCTACCGTCACCTAGGTCTATGACCTCATTGAAAGTTTTTGGTATCATTTTGTTTTTCATTTTGGTCCCTATCATTGGAACCGTTACTAATGGTCTTAGGCATTCTTAGCCTTTGTTGTTGTGTTGTTGTGGGTCGACCAATGAAAAACTAGGGTAGCTTTTTCTATTTCAAATTTCAACATTACTGTTGAAAAAACAAAAGGGGACACATAGGTCCCCTTAAAAGGATTACTTACGTAGTCCTAATTCTTTTACAATTGCTCTGTAGCGCATGATGTCCTTCTTCATTAGGTAGTCCAGCAACGCACGGCGCTTACCAACCATTTTCACCAAAGAACGCTCGGTATTATAATCCTTGTGATTTTTCTTTAGGTGAGTGGTTAGATGGTTGATACGGTGGGTGAACAAAGCAATTTGTCCTTCGGGCGAGCCTGTGTCGTTATCGCTCTTTCCGTATTTTTTGAAAATTTCCTTTTTGGTTTCTGATGTTAAATACATGCCAATATTGTTTAAATGATTTTTATGTATGTTGATAACCCGTGGATTACCAGCGGGCAAAACTACAAAACTTATCTAAAAAAATAGTAATATTGTTCAAATATTTAATAGCCCTATACCTAATTAAACCATTTTGCGTTAGTATTGTCAAAAGACCATAACTTTTAAACCTACGATTATGAAAAGCATCTTAAAGGGAATCGCCCTTTCTTCTCTTTCACTCCTTGCGTTCTGGAACGTTTCCTGTAATAAGGATGATAACTCCAATAACAATGATGAAGTTGAATTTTCTGCCGAGGACACCGCATTGGTAGCCCGCGCCGACAATATCGTGGAAGGGTCCCAAAACGTTGTGGAAGGGGGATATGTAAAAACCGAGGAACCCACTCGAACCGACAACAATATTTTCCCTCCCGATTGTGCTACCTTCATCATTACTGGTGGAGGAAACAATGGTGGAACCATTACCATCGATTTTGGAGAATCCTGTACACTTCTTACCGGGGCAATTGTTTCGGGTAAAATCAATATGAGCTACGGGCCGATTGTTTCAGGACAACGAAACATCACCTACAATTATGAAAACTTTACCTACAATGGCAATGGAGTTGCTGGAGGTGGAACCATTATCCGTGAATTGGAAAACAATCAAGGAAACCCACAGTCTACTGTAAACGAGAGCATCACCATCACTTTTACCGGGACTACCGTAACCGGAACCCGAACAGGACAACGTGTAGCCGAATGGGTACAGGGAGTTGGAAGCGGCAATTGGCAAGACAATGTGTTTCATATTGAAGGAAATTGGCAAACCAACCTTAGCAATGGTTTTGAACGTACCGGGGTGGTTACCCAAACCTTGGTGCGTAAGATGAGTTGTCTTTACCTAGTTAGTGGTCGCATAGAAGTTAGTCAGCAAGGGCTTACTGGAACCTTGGATTTTGGTGATGGTACCTGTGATGCCTTGGCTACCATTATTTTCAACGGACATGAATACCCTGTGATATTAGGGCTTTAAGAGACTTTTGAATACATAAACCCACCTTAATGGTGGGTTTTTTTATGCCAGATTCTTTTCCCTTAAAGGCCGATTCAAAATCAGATCCAGGTAAAGATTGATTTTCCGTTTTAGGTCCTTCCGGTGACTGATAAAATCCAAAAAGCCATGTTCCAACAAAAACTCGGCTGTTTGGAAGCCTTCGGGAAGTTCCTTTCCCGTAGTGTCCCTCACCACCCTAGGTCCTGCAAAACCTATTAAGGCTCCAGGCTCGCTAATATTGATATCTCCCAACATGGCAAAAGATGCTGTAGTACCCCCTGTAGTAGGATCGGTACATAGAGAGATGTAAGGGATTTTGGCTTTAGCCAATTGTACCAACTTGGCACTGGTTTTGGCCAATTGCATCAGGGACAATGCGGCTTCCATCATACGGGCCCCTCCACTTTTGGAAATGATGATAAATGGTAATTTCTTTTTCAATGCATAATCGGCAGCACGAGCAATTTTCTCGCCCACGACACTTCCCATAGATCCGCCTATAAAACTAAAATCCATACAGGCAATAACCAGATCTTCTCCCATCGATTTGCCAACAGCGGTACGCACGGCATCCTTGAGTCCGGTTTTGTCTTGGGCTTCCTTAAGCCGGTCGGGATATTTTTTGGTATCCACAAACTTTAAGGTGTCTTTGGAAACCAGATTTTTATCGAGCTCTTTGAATTTATTGTCGTCGAAAAGTATTTCAAAGTATTCCTTACTGCCAATACGAACATGGTAACCATCTTCGGGGCTCACATAAAAATTACGTTCAAGCTCATCGGCATCTACAATTTTTCCTGTAGGGGATTTGTACCAAAGTCCCTTCGGAACATCTTTTTTTAGTTCCGTGGGGGTTTGAATTCCTTTTTTTGTTCTTTTAAACCAAGCCATAGAGAGGAGTTTGTCTTGTTCTTTCAAAATCTAAAGGGTATTCACGTTATTAAGGTCTTCAAAAGCTTTGATGAGGCGTTTTTTGAAAGTAACCTCACCTTCCCGAAGCCATTTTCTTGGATCGTAGAATTTTTTGTTGGGAGCATCCCCACCCTCTGGATTTCCAATTTGGGTGCGAAGGTAATCGATATTGTTTACCATGTAGTCGCGAATTCCTTCGGTAAAGGCAAACTGAAGGTCGGTATCTATATTCATTTTGATCACGCCATAACCTATGGCCTCACGAATTTCCTCCAAAGTAGACCCACTTCCCCCGTGAAATACAAAGTCGATGGGGTTGGGCCCTGTTCCAAAGTTTTTTTGGACGTATTCCTGAGAGTTCCGCAAGATTTTTGGGGTTAATTTTACATTACCGGGTTTGTAAACCCCATGCACATTCCCAAATGCCGCGGCTATGGTAAATCGATCGCTCACTTTTTTGAGTTCTTCATAAGCATACGCTACTTCCTCGGGCTGGGTATAGAGTTTAGAACTGTCCACGCCGGTATTGTCCACGCCATCCTCTTCACCTCCGGTAATGCCCAATTCGATTTCCAAGGTCATGTCCATTTTGCTCATTCGCTCCAAATAGTATTTGCATGTTTCAATATTTTCCTTGATGGGTTCCTCGGAAAGGTCAATCATGTGCGAGCTGTACAGTGAATGCCCGTATTGCTTATAGTGGGACTCGCTGGCATCCAAAAGGCCATCGATCCAAGGAAGCAACGATTTGGCGCAATGATCGGTATGCAAAATTACGGTAGCTCCATAAGCTTTTGCCAATTCATGGATATGCCTAGCTCCGGCAATGCCACCTGCAATGGCAGCTTTTTGGCCTTCATTGGAAAGTCCCTTCCCAGCATTGAATTGGGCTCCCCCATTGGAAAACTGAATGATTACGGGGGCGTTCAACTCCTTGGCCGTTTCCAAAACGGTATTAATGGTGTTGGACCCAACAACATTAACGGCCGGTAGTGCAAAGTTTTTTTTCTTTGCCCATTGAAATACTTCCTGGACCGCTTTTCCGGTGGCCACACCGGGTTGAATGGAATGACTCATAGAATGATTGGTTTAGCTTACAAAAATAACAAATTTTAATCGTTTAGAAGGGATAGTTAATACCGATGTTGAAAACTGAATTGGCAAAATTATATTCCTTGAACCAACGGTCTCCCTCGGGGCGTGCCGGATTGTAGGTTTTGAATCCTGTATCAAATCGAATCACAAAAAAGCCAAAATCGTAACGAAGCCCAATACCGGTGGCCAACGCTATTTCGTTGAGATCCTTAAGACCATCAAAACGGAACGCCTCGATGTCCACATCGTCGAGTACGTTCCAAATATTGCCTAAATCTGCAAAAAAGGCTCCTTTGAAACTTCCAAGAATCGTAAATCGGTATTCCCCGTTGAAAGCGAGTTTGAAATTGGCCTCATTGAAATCGAGGATGCTCCCACTGCTTCCAGGGCCAAGGTCATAAGCGCGCCAGCCCCTATTGTCATTGGCGCCACCTGCAAAATAACTTCGGGTGAATGGTATAGAACTGCTATTTCCATAGGGTAGGGCAATACCACCAAAGGCTCTAAAGGCAAAAATGGAATTCCCTCCCAGTTGCCAGTGCCGTATGTAATTGGTTTCAAATTTGGCATATTGCGAAAAAACCACGCCAAACAACTTGTAATTGCCGTCATTGTTTTTTTCGAGATTTGCTGCGGAAGCAATCCCTGATAGTAAATTTCCCGCCAATTCGGCTTTGAACTGCAATCGGGAAAAGGAATTGTCATTGATGTTTTCACGGCTATCCCTGATCCAAGTGAAGTTAGAAGCAAAAATGAGGTTGTTTTCGGTTAATCGGTTATTTCGCTGTACGATGGAAATCATTTCTTGGGTCAATGCTGAAGTGGTGCTTAATCCACTTTCTGGGTCGAAATAAGCTTCAATAAAAGCATTGGTTTCATCGGGAACCACCAGCATGTTGTCTTCATTTTGAAAAGTATAACCCACTTCCTGGGCAATTTCATTCAAACGGGTATACGAAGATTTGTATACATTGAAGTAGTTGCTGGCATTCAAATTGCGCACGTATTGTAGATTGATAAGGTCTAATTGATTAGACCGGATCGTGGAAGGTTTCCATCGATAACTGAACATGCCATTGAAATTTTGACGGTCCAAACCTATGTTGTTCTGTGCATTCATTCCCAGGCCAATGGTGGTAAATGGTGACATGTATTTGGGAATGAACTTGGAGGTTTTGATGGGAAATAAAATGCTTGGGAAAGTGAGTTTTACGTTAAAGCCAACATCCGAGGTGTTAAAAAACGTACTTTCGGTATCGGCATTATCCTTAGAAGAACCCACACTTCCACTTGCTGAGACTTCAAGATTTTCGGCTCCCCGGAATACATTTCGAATCAGGAAGGTGCTGCTAAAACCTATCCCAAATTGTTGAATGGTGGAGGTGTAGGCATCAAAATCGAGCCCTAGGGTATACTTTTTTCTCGGAATGAGCTTAATGGTGGTTATCAGGCCCACACCCGTTGTGTCCTGAGGATCTTCCTCGTAGGTAATAGTAGGATACCTAAAATTCCGTAACTCGCTTATTTGGTTGTAGGTAAGCGTACGGTCTATGTCCTTAAAAATTTCTCCAGGTATGATGGATACGGCATCTGTAAGTGCTTTGGGGCGGTATTTCAGACGTTCGTAGCCATACAGGGTGTAGCCTTTGTAATTTAGGGAATCACCAAAGGGTTTTCCTTCGTTCTTATAGTTGTAATCCGTAACAATTTTCACTTTATTGATGGTGTGGATCTTAAATGGAATGCTCTGTATGGTATCGCCTTGTGCAATCCTACGATTGGGAATGATGTACTCCACATGCACTCGATGCCCCACATTGTTGGTATCGGCTTCGAAGGTTACGTAATCCTGATCAAAATAATACAGCCCCGAGTTCCGCATTTGGAGCGTAATGCGGGAGCGCTCGTTTTCAAAATCGGCCACGTCGTACTGTTTTCCTGTTTTGATAAAGGTTTTCTTTTTGGTGATTTGAAAAAGGGAATCCACTACAGGCGAACTTATCTTTTCGGAAATTGAATCGATGGCATAGGGGGTCTTTTTTTGTATCCGGTACACTATACTGCCCCTTTTTTCTTTTGCGGAATCTTTCAAAATTTCATAGCTGCCGCTAACGTTGAACCATCCTTTGTTGTAAAAATATTTTTGTATTTGCTTCAGGGATTTCTCCGATTTTTTGGTGTCGATAATTACGGGGGCCGTTCCATTGCGCTTAAGCCATTCGTTAAAGCGCACTTTGCTACTGTCCAACGCGTTGATTTGTTTCTTTGAAATGAGTTTTTCCAAACGGTCTTCGCGGTTGGGATTTCGATGCAACCAATCCTGGAACGTCGAGTCGGGCTTGGGTTCGGACAAATTGTAAATGTGCAGGCCAAAAGGAATTCCCAAAACAGGGATTTTGGGATTTGGTTTTTGGGAAATCAAACTGTACACATCATCATCCTTGCTTTTTTCCCCGTCAATGTAAACGCTATTGTCGGTAAGCAACAATTCATTCTCTTTCAAAAGCTTTACAGCATTACATGAGGCCAACAGTAGTACAATTCCTGAAAATAATGATATTTTTGTGAGGGTTTGCGCCAAGGATTTTGTGTTTCTCCAATTCAAAAATAGGATAATTTTGATAAGCAAAAGCGAAATTAAACTAATAACGTCCCTAAGGCAGAAAAAGTACCGATTGCAGTATGGACTCTTTGTTGCCGAAGGGGTTAAAATCATCCAGGATTTCCTGGATTCTGGTGTTTTCCCCCACTCAATCTATACAGTCGAAACACTTCGGAGTGTTTTTCCAGAGGCCGAAGTTGTCTCCGAAAATGAACTGAAAAAGATCAGTAATTTAAAAGTCCCCAGCGGATGTTTGGCTGTTTTCAAAATACCTACCTTACAAGAGCCTCCTGTGAAGGGATTAGTGGTTGCATTGGATGGTGTTAGGGACCCCGGAAATTTGGGAACCATCATCCGTCTTTGTGATTGGTTTGGTGTTTTGTTTCTTTTTTGTTCTGAAGATACTGTAGATTGTTACAATCCCAAGGTGGTTCAGGCTTCTATGGGGTCTATTGCAAGAGTCAAGGTTCAATATGGAGTCCTTCAAACTTATTTAAAAAGTGCGCCCCTACCTGCATTTGCAGCTGTTATGGAGGGATCCAGCGTTTATACTGAGGTCATGCCCGCAGAAGCCATTCTGGTTTTAGGGAATGAGGCGAACGGAATTAGCGAGGCCATCAAGAATTTTTGCAAAAACACCATTTCCATTCCTGCTTTCGGAAAATCCAAAACTGCAGAAAGCCTGAATGTAGCCATGGCTACAGCCATCCTTCTAAGTGAATTCCGCAGGGCTACTGAAATGTAAAATTCAAGAAGATTCCCCGGGTTTGCAGTGCACTGATGTTGGAAGTCCAAGGACTGTTGGGGTCGTCATCCGGCACTAGTTCGTTACTGGAGGCAAAAACCCCGCGTATGGAAGGGGAAAACTTAAAGTAATATAGATAGAGGTCAATACCAAACCCAAGTTCGTAATACCCCGTGCCACGGGTCATCCTGAATTTCCCTTCAAAATTATCTTCCGGGTTCTTTTCATTGCTGGCTAAGTTGATGGATCGGGAAATCCCCATGACAATAAAAGGTTTGAAATTGTTGATCCTTTTTGTGGACAGCTTTAGTAAAAGAGGGACATGAATGTAAGTAGACTTCACCTCCCTGATTTTGTCTTTATCTTCTTCAAATCCGGGAAAAATCAAATTGCGTTGTGTGAAGTAAATACCTGGCTCCAGACGAAGGTTCATGTAGCGGTTTATCCTTAGGTCGCCAATAAGCCCCACATTGAAGCCCATTTGTGCATCGACTAGGATGTCTGTATCAAAATCGGTATTTTGGTTTTCATACTCCAACTTGAAATCGTATTGGTTGAGTCCCAAAAAGTAACCCCAGGAAAGAAAACGGTTGTCAAAAGTCTCCAGATTGGCCAGACGCTCTTTGCTAAATAGCTGCGCTTGTGCATGTAGTACCATGCTTAAAAAGGCAATCACTAAAAAAAACTTTTTCATCATTGTTTTGTTGCGGTATAAATAGTAGCCACTCCCAAAGTCTGAGGCTTATTTTCAACTTCTATAAACCCAATTTTGCTCAAAATATTGTTAAGGGCCTCCCCAAACGGAAAAACTGCTGCACTTTTGCTCAAATAGCTATAGGCTGTTTTGTCCTTGGAGAAAATTTTGCCAATAATAGGTAAAATTCCATTACTGTATAAATGGTACCCTTGTTTCCAGGGAAATTTCGTAGGCACTGAAGTTTCCAAAATCACAAAAAGTCCTTTTGGGGTAAGAACTCGATAAATTTCTTGCAGGCCTTGTTCGAGATTTTCAAAATTTCGAATGCCAAACGAAACTGTAATGGCTTCAAACGAATTTGATTCAAAAGGAAGGGCTTCACTATCTCCTTTTACAAACGACAGCCTATCTTGGAAAGCACTTCCACTTGCTTTTTTCTGGGCCACTTGCAGCATGCCTTCAGATAGGTCCAACCCTACAATATACGCGGCATTGGTTTGTTGGGCAAACTGTATGGCCAAGTCGCCTGTGCCCGTAGCAATGTCCAAAATGGATTGTGGACGGTGTTTTTGGACCAGCGCCACCACTTTTTTTCGCCATTTCACATCCGAACCCAAGGAGATGATACGGTTTAAACCATCGTATTCGCCTGAAATCGTATCAAACATCTGTTCGACCTGCTTTTTTTTGCTGAGGTCGGAGTGTTTGTAAGGTTGAATATTCTTTTTCATAAATGCGGTTGCAAAACTACTATTTTTTAAGCGAAATTTAGAACCATTTATTTGCTCCAGAAATCAATGGGGTTGATAGGGAGAATTTCAAATTTTGTAACTTTGCCAAGCATATTGCGAAGAAATACGTATGAAAATTATTATTGCGGGTGCAGGTGAAGTTGGTTTCCACTTGGCAAAGCTCCTCTCTTTTGAGTCTCAAGATATTACCTTAATCGATACCAATCGGGACTCTCTTAACTATGCAGACACGCATTTGGATATTCGTGTCATACGTGGGGACGCTACCTCCATTGCAGTTTTAAAGGATGCTCAGGTACACAAAACCGATTTGGTGATTGGGGTAACTTCCAGTGAAACTACGAATATTACGGCTTGTGTACTTTCAAAACAATTGGGGGCTAAACGTACCATAGCGAGAATCTCGAACACCGAATTCTTAGAAAATCAGGAAGAGGTGGGGTTCGTGAAGTTTGGGATCGATGAGTTGATTTCGCCGGAAGCGTTGGCATCGAACGAGATTGGGTTGCTGCTCAACCAAAGTGCCTTCAACGATACTTTCGAGTTTGAGGGAGGTGCCCTCACAATGATTGGGTTGAGCCTTTCACGAACTGCTGCTTTTGTGGGGAAAACAGTTAAGGAAGTGGGAATTCAGTACCCAGACTTTAAGTATGTTCCTATCGCCATACAACGTTACGGAACCCAGTACACGCTTATCCCAAGGGGCGATACTCAATTTAAGGAAGGGGATCAGGTGTATCTTACTACCACGGAAAAAGGAGTGGATCATATTTACAAGCTTTCTGGGAAAATTAAGGACGACATACGCAATGTTATGATATTGGGAGGTAGTAACATAGGCTGCAAAACGGCTAGGGAATTGTGCAGGACCAAATTTAATGTCAAGCTTATCGAACACAACAAGGAAAAAGCCTTCGAAATTGCGGATGACATTCCTGGTTGCTTAGTCATCAATGGGGATGGGCGCAATGTGGAATTGCTCCAAGAAGAAGCCATTTCCGAAATGGACGCTTTTATTGCCGTAACCGGAAATAGTGAAACCAATATCATGTCCTGCTTGGTAGCCAAATCCAAAGGAGTCAAGAAAACCATTGCCTTGGTGGAGAATATGGATTATTTTCAATTATCCCATTCCATAGGAATTGATACCCTTATCAATAAAAAACTTCTAGCGGCCAATCACATTTTCAGGCATGTGCGACAGGGGGAGGTGGTTGCCATGACCCGATTGAACAATATGAATGCCGAGTTATTGGAATTTATTGTTACGCCTAGTTCTGCGGTTTGCAACCAAAAGGTCAAGGAAATCGATTTTCCCCGTTCGGCCATCATTGGTGGGGTAATCCGTAACAACGAAGGGATGATTGCTTTGGGCGATTTTGAAATTCGAAATGGCGACCGTATTGTGGTTTGTTGCTTGCCACAATCCATCAAAAAAGTGGAAAAGCTTTTCGTATAATGAACGCCTTCTCCAAAATCAACCTAAAAATCATTGCGCACCTCATGGGCTTATTGCTAGTGGTCAATGGTGGTTTCATGCTTATTGCCACCCTTGTAAGCATTTTGTACAAAGATGGGGTTGCTTTGCAAATGGCCCTGGCAGCGCTTACCGCGATGCTCCTAGGGGGCGTAACCATGGTAGTTACCCGAAATCACCGCAAGGAAATTCAAAAAAAGGAGGGGTACATCATTGTTACTTTTGGATGGATTTTTATGGCTTTGGTGGGCACACTCCCTTATGTATTTACAAGTGCCATTCCTAGTTTTACCAATGCCTTTTTTGAAACCATGAGTGGGTATACAACGACGGGAGCTACAATTTTGAACGATATTGAAAGCATCCCGAAAGGTGTGTTGTTTTGGCGAAGCATCACCCATTGGATTGGAGGAATGGGAATTATTGTACTGGCCATCGCCATTCTTCCACTTTTAGGTATTGGAGGGATGCAACTTTTTGCTGCAGAAGCTCCAGGCCCTGGGGGCGACAAACTGCACCCAAGAATTACGGACACGGCGAAAAGATTGTGGTTGATTTATGTAGGATACACTCTCGCGGAAACTTTACTTCTTTGGGTTGCAGGGATGACCTTTTTCGATGCCATCAACCATTCCTTGAGTACCTTGAGCACGGGCGGATTTTCCACAAAAAATGCCAGTGTGGCCTATTGGAATCACCAACCTATCATTCAGTATATCATCATCCTCTTCATGTTTTTGGCAGGGTCCAATTTTGTGTTGAGCTATTTTGCATTCAAGACCAAATTCAGTAAAATTTTGCGCGACGAAGAGTTTAAGCTCTACCTTTTCTTTATTGTTTTTCTGTCTGCCATTGCTGCATTTTTCATCTATTTCCAAGCAGATCCTGCATTGGCATCGGTAGAACACCCTATGGTTTGGGGCAAGGGCGAAAGTGCGGTTCGGCATGGGCTTTTCCAGGTGCTTACCGTAGTTACTACTACTGGGTTCATCTCTGCCGATTTTACTACCTGGACCCCATTTTTGACCATCTTTTTCTTTGGGTTAATGTTTTTGGGAGGCTCGGCCGGTTCTACTTCTGGGGGTATCAAAGTGGTACGCCACCTCATCATGATCAAAAACGGGATTTTGGAGTTTAAGCGTACATTGCATCCCAATGCCATTTTGCCAGTTCGCTATAACAATAAATCCATACAACAGCCCATTGTTTTTAATGTACTGGCATTTTTTATCCTTTACATGCTTTCCTTTATTGTCGGGGTCTTGGTATTTTCACTTTTAGGACTCAATTTTGAAACCTCTCTGGGAGGAGCTGCATCTACATTGGGAAATATTGGTCCCGCTTTGGGCGATTTAGGCCCGGTAGACAATTATGGGGCTTTGCCAAGTGCTGCTAAATGGTGGGCAAGCTTCCTGATGCTCATTGGCCGTTTGGAACTTTTTACGGTATTGATCTTGCTCACTCCTTTTTTCTGGCGAAACCGTTAATTATTCCACACTGGTAATTTCTATTTCAACCCTTCGGTCGTATTCGTCCCCTTTCCCAGTGGGATTTCGGTACGCCATCCCCACGTAGCGCATGCGGTGTTTTTCAATGCCATTTTTTTGAAGGTAATTGTAGAGGGATTTTGCCCGGGCTTCGGAAAGGTCTTTTTTTCCGGTGCGTACATTGATGAGATCGATGTGCGGGCGTTCATCATCGCCACAGCAGATATGTCCTAATAATTTGAACTTGATTTTTGGGTGTTTTTTCAGAAAAGCAACCAGCTCTTCCAGGGCATTTTTACTTTCATCCATAATAACGTCCCTGTCCGGGTAAAACATGATGCCCTGAAGGATTACCTTATCCCCAATCTTTGGGGTAACCAAAGAAGCTACTGTGGGCTGGTTTTCGAATTCGTCAATGGGTGCTTCCACAATTTCACCAGCTTCGGGGATGTGGTCTTTTTTGAAATGAATCAAAATATCGACCCTGCGATTGTTGGCGGCCTCGGTTTCCAATTCGCCATATCCTGTGGAAGAAATGATGGTGAAGGACCGCAATTCCTTTTTGACTTGTGCTGCACGTTTTCGGGAGAGTTCCAGATTGTAGTCAGATTCCCCTATACTATTGGTATAACCATTAATGTGAATGTCATACAACGATTTGTTCTCCAGCCGTTTTAGGCTGTCCAAAATATGTTGATGAACAGGTGTTAGCTCAAATTGGTCATTTTCGTAGTACAAAGAAAACTTTGCCTCGGTTTCTTGGGAAACCATACCCACCGAACAGAGTAGAAAAAAGGCAAGCCAGACTTTTTGCATACCTAAAGGTAGGAAGTGGCTTTCAGAAAAACTAGCATTTTTGAACTTATTCTTTGACTTTTAGGGGGTTGGCCAATAGTTTAATCGCTCCCTAGTCTTACAACGGTAGTTTTGATATAATAAAAATTAGTGGTAAGACTAGGCATCAGAAATGTACAGCGCAAATTTGGAAATGCGTTATGGAAACTCCAATAAAGTATTGCTAATGCGTTACTTCTTTATAGCACACTTTTTATTCGTTCCATGGCCTCCATTATGTCTGCTTCAGAGGCCGCATAGGATATCCGGATGCAGTTGGGGTCGCCAAAGGCTTCACCTGTTACGGTGGCCACTCCGGCCTCTTCCAAAAGGTACATTGCAAAGTCTTCGGCAGATAAAATGGTTTTACCACGCAACGTTTTTCCAAAATAATAGGAAATGTCTGGGAACACGTAGAACGCTCCTTCCGGCTCATTGGTTTTAAAACCGGGGATGTCTGCCAAAAGGCCCAAAATCAATTTGCGCCGTTCTTTAAAGGCATCGACCATGTACTGGATTTTACTTGGGGGGCTTTCCAGTGCAGCAATCGTGGCCCGTTGTGCAATGCAGTTGGCTCCGCTGGTCACTTGTCCCTGCATTTTGTTGCACGCCCTGGCAATATATTCGGGAGCTCCGATGTAACCAATCCGCCAACCCGTCATGGAATAAGCTTTGGACACCCCGTTCACGGTTACGGTACGGTCGTACATATCGGGAAAGGCTGCCATGGATGCATGTTTGCCTGTAAAATTGATGTGCTCGTAAATTTCGTCACTTACCACAATAATTTGTGGGTATTTTACCAATACGTCGGCTAGCGCGCGCAATTCCTTTTCACTAAAAACGGAACCACTGGGATTGCAGGGGGAGCTGTAAATCAACATTTTACTTTTTGTCGTAATGGCGGCCTCCAAAGCTTCGGGGGTGATCTTAAAATCGGTTTCAATTCCTGCAGGAATTTCAACAGGAATCCCGCCCGCGACTTTACTAATGTCCGCATAACTTACCCAATAGGGGGTTGGGAGCAACACTTCATCGCCTTCATTGAGCAATACTTGGGCCAAGTTGGCTAAGGATTGTTTGGCTCCTGTGGAAACCACAATTTGCGATGGTTTGTACTCCAGATTATTGTCCCTTTTGAATTTTTTGATGATGGCTTGCTTTAAGTCTCCATAACCATCTACAGGACTGTAAGCATGGTAATTTTCTTCAATAGCCTTGATGGCAGCTTCTTTAACAAAGCCTGGTATGGTAAAATCGGGTTCTCCCAAACTAAGGCCGATGATATTTTTTCCCTGTTCTTTGAGTTCCCTGGCTTTGGCGGCCATGGCCAAAGTGGCAGAGGTGGACATTTCGTTAACGCGGCGAGAGAGCTTTGGATTCATGTTAATTGCAATATGCTAAAAGGATTTGTTTCAGGTTGCTAAAGTACATATCTTCGAACGAATACGAATCTTTACACAGTCTAAATTTATCAAGGAAATAGTACATTTGCCGTTAATAACTTACCATGGAAATCATTCTAAAATATTTCCCTAACCTGTCGGAAAAGCAAAAGGCTCAATTTTCGGCATTGTATCAACTCTATGAGGAATGGAACGGGAAAATAAATGTTATTTCCAGAAAAGATATCGATGCGCTTTATCTAAAGCATGTCCTTCATTCCTTGGGAATTGGCAAAGTTCAGTCGTTTAGCTCAAAAGCTAGAGTGCTGGATGTTGGTACGGGGGGTGGTTTTCCGGGGATACCCTTGGCCATTTTGTTTCCAGAAACCGAATTTCATTTGGTAGACAGTATTGGAAAAAAAATTAAGGTGGTTGAGGCGGTTGCAGCGGAACTTCAGTTATTGAATGTTGAGGCTTCCCATGCCCGGGCAGAATCTGTTGAAGGAACCTATGATTTTATAGTAAGCAGGGCCGTTACCCAAATGGAAACTTTTGTTGGTTGGGTAAGGGATAAGGTGGCCAAAAGACAGCAACACGATTTAATGAATGGCATTCTTTATTTAAAAGGGGGTGATTTGACCGAGGAATTACTGTCCTTCAAAAACACTAAAATCCATCCCCTTTCCGGATATTTCGAGGAACCTTTTTTTGAGACAAAAAGTGTAGTATATCTTCCGCTGAAGTATCGAGGAAAGGCATAAAAAAACCTGAGGAAGTCCTCAGGTTTTTTATAAGTATTCGTTCGAAAGTTGGTTATTTGGACACCACAAGCTTTTTGACTGTTGAAGCCCCTTCTTTCGTAATTTTTACCAAATAGGTACCCGCAGTCAAATTGGCCACATCCAATTGTTGGGTTGTAGCAATATTTCGGAATTGCGCTATTTGTTGCCCCAGCATGTTAAAGATGGCCACCGATGCATTTTCAGCATTAGCAATCGTGATCGAATTTTGCGCAGGGTTAGGGAACATGACCACATTGGAAAGTTCGTAGGTGTTGGTTCCCAAAACCACTTGCTGGTATCCAAAATTTTTGGATTCACCAGAACCGTAACTACCGTTGGTTTGGTAGATAATGGTTGCATTGGAGTCTTCCAAGGTTACAGGGCCACCACCGTCGCCATACGAATCAATTAAATTGAAAGTATAGCAGTTTTCTTCAGTAAGGGTAATGGTTTCTGTAATGGTGGTGTTGTTAGCATAAGGGCCGCCGTTAGCTACGATGTTACCTTCATAGTCCTTGATGTTCCAAGTACACTCACTTCCCCAGTTATCGGTAGTGATGGTCAAGGTCAAATCGCCTACGTATTCTTGGGCATCGTTAAATGAAGTAGTCACTTGGTTGTTACTATTGTCTTCATCATTTGGAATGGTTACCTCCACGTTGTTGGTACCCGCAAATTCGAAAGCAATGGCTGGAAGCTCTACTTCGGTGTATTGAAGCGAAGTAAGGCTTCCGTTCCAGGTATAGGTGTGTGTAGTTCCTCCATTGATGGAGTACTCAATAGCTACGGAAGTTACTTCATTGGCTCCTGTATTTTGGATTACAACGGTAGGGCCTACGGCATTCACGCACTGTTCGGGAATGTCCTTAATGTCCTTTAGGGCTACATCATCCTGGAATTCCAGGTTGGTGTATAAAGGAAACGTTCCATTTCCACTGATGATTTCTTGGGTTGTTTCTGTCATAAAAACAACAAGCTCCATATCAGCCAATTCTGCAGGGATTCCATTATAGTCGGCTGGGATGGTATACGTATAGGTGCGGTCTACAAAAGATCCAGTTGTGGTGGTATTTACATCATCCCCCCATTGGGTGGTGAGCAAATACACCAAACGGTGCTGGTGAACGTATTGATCTCCCATTCCACCACCTACTTGTGGACCAAGGGTGTTGTTTTGAATCAAGGCCACATTCAATTTGTTGGAGGGTTCTGGGCTGTCGCCTGTGTAATATCCTTCTACGTGAACGGTTAGTTCGCGGGTTTGTACATCAACGTTGGCTTCAACGGCCATGTTTAAATAAGAATTTTCATCCAAGGTTAAGTTGGATGCTGGAGTCCAGCGGTTACGGCTCATGGCAGTTCCAGTACCCCCATTTTGGGCCCATCCACTAAAATAGTGGCGATTAACGGTACCTGCTGGATATCCGATGAGTTGCGATTGGTTAGCGATGGCAGTTCCAAATGGGGTGCGAAAATCGGGTTCTCCGGCACCAGGAACGGCAAAACTACCCACGTGGATGTTTATAAGGAAAACTTCCCCGGGGTTGTTGTTTTGAATGGCTTGCGCAATGGCATGCCCTTCGGGACAATACACACAGTGTATGCCCGTAAATTCTTCCAAGATCACTTTTTTGTTCTCGGGAGTAGTGCTTACGATGGTTTGGGCGAGTGTAGTTGCCGAAATCACCATGAAAGCCAAAAGAGGTAGAATTTTACGTTTCATGAATTTACACAGTTTGGTTAAAAGATAAGATTTATTGTAAAAGGAGCCCACCGAAAGTGAGCTCCTTTATCAGAAAAATGCTGTATTATCTTACAACTATCAGTTTTTGAACTGTAGACTGTTTGTTTTTTTCAACTTTCACAAAATAGGTGCCTGTTGCCAATTTGGAAACGGGGATCTCTTGATTGTTGGAAATATTGGAAACTTGCATTACATTTTTCCCAAGAATGTCAAAAATGGTTACTGTGGCCGTCTCGGCATTCTTGATAGTCACGACATTGGAAGCGGGGTTTGGAAAGACCGCCAAATGTGCAAATTCGTCATTTTCAACTCCTAGGAATCCTTCGGTAGAAAAGCTTACGGTTGCGCCGAAGCCGTAGTTGCCTGGGCTGGAATAAATTACATTGCTAGCAGTGTCGTATAACACAACGGATTCGCCACCGTTACCTCCAGAATCGTGTAACCTGAATTGATAGCAGTCTCCGGGAAGTGTAAAGCTTTCATTGATGTTTTGATTGTTTCCGTAAGGACCGCCACTTTCCACAACGGTACCAGAACCATCAACGATTTCCCAGGTACACTCACTTCCTTGGTTGTCTGTATTCAGGATGAGGTTTACCTCATTGGTATTGAGAATGGTTTGGTTGAAGTTTTGGGTAACGGTATTATTGGAATTGTCATCGTCACTTTCTAGGGTGATGGTCACAGTGTTCAGCGGTTGGAGTCCGTAATCAATTTCAGGAAGGGTAACCCACTCACTGTGAAGGGAAGTAAGATTTCCGGTCCAAGTATAATTTTGGGTAGGGCCTCCATTCACAGAGTAGGTGATGTCCACAGCGGTTAATGGATTTTCTCCGGTGTTTTTCAACAAAAACTGGGGTGCGATGTCAAAACCGCATTGGTCCGTAATTTCATTGATTTCAACGGCTGTAGCATCATTTTGGAACTCAAAGTTGGAATATGTTGGAAAGCTTCCATTACCACTGATCAATTCCTGGTTGGTTTCGGTCATGAAAACCACCAATTCCAAATCTTCAATTTTAATTGGAACGTTGTTAAGCGCTTCGGGAATGGTATACGTATAAGTTTCGTCAATGAATGATCCGGTAGTGGTTGGGGAAATGTCTTCGCCCCATTGCCCCGTAAGCAAGTGGATCAAACGATGTTGGTGAACGTATTCATCGCCCATATTTCCTCCAGTTTGAGGTCCCAAGGTGTTATTCTGCAATAAGGCTACGTTCAATTTGTTGTTCGCTTGTGGGCTGTTGCCGGTGTAGTACACTTCCACATGGACGGTAACCTCGTTGGTTTGAACGTCGATATCTGCTTCCACAGCCATGTTTGCGTAGGAAGCCTCGCCAAGAATAAGGCCACCTGCGGCTGTCCAACGGTTTCTGCTCATGGCCGTACCAGTACCTCCGTTTTGGGCCCAACCTGGAAAATAGTGTCTATTTACTGTGGCAGCGGGGTATCCAATGAGTTGGGATTGGTTGGCGATGGCCGTGCCAAATTGGGTTCTAAAGTCGGGTTCACCTGCGCCGGGAACTGCAAAACTTCCCACATGGATGTTAATAAGGAAAACCTCTCCAGGGTTGTTATCCTGCAAAGCCTGAGCTATAGCATGACCCTCTGGGCAATACACGCAGTGAATGCCAGTGAATTCTTCCAATATTACTTTTTTATTTTCTGGTGAAGTGGAAACAATGGTCTGTCCAAAGCTAGTGGTGACGATCAATCCCAGCAACACAGCACTAAGTAATTTTTTCATCATGTAAATGTTAGGTTAAATAATTGTTATACAAGTTTCCAAATATAACATTTTCAACCTAAAAACCATGCGGTTTGGAGTGTAAATTTTATAGACTAAGGCAGTATTTGTTTTCTAAATTCCTATATGCTTAGTAGGGAATATTGGTTTTTATGTATTTGACAATCAGTTTTTTGAAGCTTTGGGAAACTTTATTGCGCTCTAGTGGGCATTTTGGATTCAAATTCCTATCTTGCGAAGCATTACAATAATTTAATTGCTACCGAATATGAAACAAAATTTATTTTTAGCTTTTGCCTTTGCTTCCATGTCTTGGATGGCATCTGCGCAATTCACATTGGAAACTCAAGAAGGAGACCCTATTGTGGATGGTCAAACCGTAACTTATGGGACCTTGGATGAAACCAGTGCCTCTCTACACTTTTACGTAAACAATGAATCTACTACCGACGAAATTTACATGAAAGTAGAGTTTGTGAGTGCCGTTAACTACGATGGTACCAACATGCAAGTTTGCTTTGGGTTGTGTTATGACCCAGTTATTGTTGGTGTTTCTTATCCTCCCGGAACTGATGTGGTAATCATCCAGCCTGGACAGCACCAGGATTCTGTTGGGGATAAATTCTGGAACTACAACGATGGTGGAGGAAGTCCTGTTGAATATGTTTTTCGATTCTATCAAGTTGATGGAGCAGGCATGGAAATTGGGGACGATTTGTCCTTTACCTACCGCTATGACCCAGACTTGGGTGTGAACGAAGCAACTGCCGTGAAGGCCAATCTTGCTTCTACGATTGTTAAGGACCAGTTGGTGGTTCAAGCCCAAGAAGACGTTCAAATCCAGATGTTCAACATTCAGGGCAAATTACTTGTCAACCAAAAGTTGAATGCCGGAACCAATAACGTAAACATTGCCTCCCTGCCTGCACAAGTTTATCTTGTACAGATTGCCAATGAAAAAGGGGCTTCACAAACTGTGAAGGTGGTAAAGCGCTAATAACACCACATTATAAAAATAGCCCGAAGGAATTCCTTCGGGCTATTTTTGTTAGGCTATGGATTGAATTAGAAGTTTACGGCAAGGTTAAGTGTAAGTCCACTACTTTCCGGAACAAATCGGCAAACTCCTCCAACACAGATGAGTCCTCCTCTTTGGCGTCCGTAATTCATGCCAAAACGGGTTCTACCTTTGGTATAGCTTCCTCCAAGGTTGTAATAGTGAATTTCCCCATCGCCTCCGTAATTCCAAGCGTCTGCTGCATAGAGAGCTAAGCGCGAGTTGAAGCTGTATTCCACAACACCCCCCGCCCAGTTCTTTCGATCCTTGTGGGTCCAAAGGTGTTGCCCAACAATTCGCAATGATTTTCCGCCATCAAAGGTTACAGTGCCTTCGCCTACCACTACATTGGCTTCTATATCGTCTGGGCCTCCCAAGGGTCCTCCCAAAACCACTCCTTTGTCAGCAAGCACATTCTGAAAGGTCAGCACCGAATTGAATGTCTTACTCCAATGGTTTTTGATTTCAAAATTTACATCCCTAAAATAGTTGTTCCCTTTTCCGATAAACTTTACGTCATACGACAAATCCTCGTCAAAAGTTGTTTCCAAGCCGCCCCAATAGGAAAAGTTAGCGGCAATTTTGGTTCCAACTTTACCTAGGGCACTTTCCTTAGGAAATGTAAAGTATACATCTGTTTGGGCTCCCACTTCGCCCGCGCGCTGCTCCAAATCGTCGGTTAACAATCTAGCTTGGGAACTGTACACATAAATATTGGTCAACATATAATCCTGCTGTTTGGTAAGGGCGGGGACATAGTTGATAAGTTGTTGGTTGAATTGATTTCCTTCTGCAAAGCGATCGGCATAAAAGCTAAAATTTTCCAACCTGCGGAATGAGGCATTGATTCCCAATCCTTTTTGGGAATAACCCAAATTTACCTGCAATGCAGTACCATCATACAGACGGTTGGAGATTAATGCGCCTTCGTTAACAATGGCATCTTCCCCTTTGATGATTCCTTCAAACCCCCCATAAAAATTTCCAACACCCCAGTCAATCCTTGCACCATAAGCTGCAACGTTACTGGGAATTTCTTCATTGGTACCCCGATCTTGGTAGCGGTTCACATAACTTAAGCCAAAACGCAAGTCTACTGATTCCAAGCCGGATGCCATCCCAACATCAAAGTTGGCATCCAATCCTGTAAGTACTCCTTCCGACAACTCAAAAGCATTGCGTTGTTGGCCGTAGATGGCAGTGACGTCCAAAGACGGCAGGAAGGCATAATTGACACGAACTCCCCGAATGGCTGTATTGATACCCAATTGTCGGTCTTCCCAACTGCGAAGGATGAGGCCGTTGCCAAATTGCTCGTAGAAGTAGCCGCCGGTAATGTCTACCGATTCATCTTTGTAATTAAGGTAGTAGGTGGCAATACCGTTTCCGCCATCAAAATCGGGACTATAGCCCAAAAGGGCGGAAGGTAAGTAGCTTTCGTACTGCACGCCCGCTGTAAATTTGCCGTAGTTGTAATTGAGCTGAAAATAATTATTGGAACGGAATTGATCTTCTGGTGCCACAAAACCGGGATCCGTGTCCAGTTCCTTTAGGCCATCATCGTCCAAAAGCCATTGGGAATTGGATTCAAAACCTCCAAAGAAAGTTCCTTTTTCATCCTGTGACCATACGCATGTACACACCAAAAAAGTGGCACACCAAAGTAGTTTTTTCATGATTGGTTGGTTTGTTTTGCTATTATTTGGAATATTCCTGAATCTTTTCATAGAGCTCATTTTCAGCCCCAGGATTGTATCCGGAATGTCGGTACACGATCTTGCCATCTTTCACTAAAACGGTAAGGGGTACTGTGGCTGCCCCCAAGGCCCGCTTGACGTCGTTATTGGTATCCAGCAAGATGGTATAATCCCATCCCTTACCATTGATGAGGGGTTTTACCCTTTTTACGGTCCTACTATCGTCGATGGAAACAGCAATGAGTTCCACATTGGTTTCACTTTGCCAATCTGCATAGACCTCACTTATAGCATCCAATTCTTTTAAACACGGAACACACCAGGTAGCCCATAGCGAAATGACTACTGGGTTATCACTTTGGGCAGCTTCCGTCAAAGTAGTATTGTCTCCATCTAGGGTACTTACATTGACATTTGGCAATGTATCCTGTGAAAAGGCTTGAATACTGAATGCAAAAAGAAAAAGGACAAGTAATTTTCTCATGTGTAAAGATTTTTTGAATTGTGCGACAATATTAATGAAAATTTATTGGAAAACCCCATTTTTTTATTACCCTAGTATTTCAGTATGCTATTGATTTTACAGGCCTTACAAGGATTTCAAAAAAAATGGTTACATTAGCCATCGCAATAAGCGTGCCTTTTTTAAAATTGAAAAATTACTATGAAAACACCTCTTATCAAAGCCACTTTTTTAATTCTTAGCTTAAGTTTTTTAATGGTTTCCTGCAGTAAAAGAGAGCACTTTGATCTAGCGCCCGATTTTACCCTTGTTTTGTCCAGCTCTTCTGTTGATGGGGTTTTGTTATTAAGTGAAACGCTCACATTTACAGTACTTACTGAAGAGGGCGTCGATTATACGGCTGATGCCAATTTCTTTGTTAACGGAACCCAGATTGCCGCCAATACCTACAGCTTCTCATCGGAAGGTTCTTATGAGGTTTATGCCAGTTACCAGGGTGTTGTGAGTAACTCCCTAACCTTTGATGTGATTGATGGAAATTCTAGGATATTGACCTTGAGCAATACCAAAGTATTGCGCAACCAAGAAGTTGATTTCAATGTATTGGATGCTGAAGGGAATAACTACAATAGTACTGCAACGTTTTATGTAAATGAAACTGCCATTGCAGGAAGTGTTTTCAGTGCGGCCCAGACCGGGAGCTTTAATGTCTATGCTGAATATGAGGTGGAAGGGGAGACCTTCACTTCTGAAACAAAATCGTTTGAAATTTTTATCCCCAAGCGAAAAGTGGTCGTTGAGGATTACACAGGTACGTGGTGCGGCTATTGTCCTGCCGTTACTGCGGCTGTGGATGAAGTTTATACACAAACCGATAAAATTTCTGTTGTAGCCATTCACAACAACGATGACTTGGCCTTGCCAATCGAAGGAACCATCCGTACCGAATTTGGGGTCTTCGGATTTCCTTCCGGAAGGATCAACAGAACCACATCATGGGGAAGTACCACCAATTTCCCACCCAGCGAAGTGGTGAGCTTGGCTGGCGAAGATGTGCCAGTGGCCATTTCATTGTCCAGCAGCGTTAATAATGGTGTACTTACAGTGCGTGTAGGGATGGTGTCTGAAACCAATCTCCAAGATCGCAAATTGGTTCTTTATTTGACCGAAGGAAACCTCTTAAGGGACCAAACCAATTATTACGATAACGATCCCTCCAGTCCTTTCTACCAAATGGGAAACCCCATTCCCAATTTTGAACAGAAACATGTGCTGAGAGCTAGTTTGAGTGACCCCTTTGGTGATGCCATACCTAGTACAAATGCACTTACCGATTATGAAACCACCTACACGTACACTATTCCTTCTGGGTTTGTGCTGGGCAATTTGGAACTCGTTGCCATGGTTGTTGCTATGGACAATTCGGCCATCAATTCGCAACATGCTGCAGTTAATGAAAGTGCGGAATACGAATAGATTTATTTCTTAACCATCCACAAAAAAACCCGGTCAATTTCCGGGTTTTTTTGTGGACTAATTTTTTATCCTAAAAAGGGGTATCGGTAATCGGTTGGCGAAACAAAAGTTTCCTTAACCATTCGCGGGGAAACCCAACGATAGAGGTTCAATTTACTTCCTGCTTTGTCATTGGTGCCACTGGCCCGTGCGCCACCAAAGGGCTGTTGCCCCACAACGGCTCCTGTAGGTTTGTCGTTGATGTAAAAATTGCCCGCAGCGTTTTCTAGAATGCGAACGCCCATTTCCAAGGCGTAGCGATCCTCGCTAAATACTGCACCAGTAAGTGCATATTCGCTGGTTTCATCCACCAGATGAAGGGTTTCTTCCCAAGCATCATCTTCAAAAACATAAATCGTCACCACAGGACCAAAAAGCTCTGTGCACATGGTAGTATATTTTGGGTCGCTGGTTTTGATAACGGTTGGTTCCACAAAATAACCTTTGGATTTGTCATAATTGCCACCTGCAATAATTTCGGCTGCAGGATCTTTTTTGGCCTGGTCAATGTATCCTGCCAGTTTATTGAAAGAACCTTCGTGAATTACTGCCGTAACAAAATTACTCATATCTTCTGGAGATCCCATTTTGATACTGGCCAAGTCGACTTTAAGATACTGCTCCACTTCACCCCAAATGCTTTTTGAAATATAGCAGCGACTTGCTGCACTGCATTTTTGGCCTTGAAATTCAAAGGCTCCTCTTACAATCGCTGTTGCTACTTGTTTTGGATGTGCGGTTTTGTGGGCGACAATAAAATCCTTTCCTCCAGTTTCTCCCACAATTCGTGGGTAGGTTTTGTATTGGTCAATGTTCATCCCAATTTTTTTCCAAAGGTCTTTAAACACATGGGTAGAGCCTGTAAAATGCAAGCCACTGAAATCCGGGCTGGCCAGAAGGGTGTCGGTAATCATCACCGGGTCGCCCATTACCATGTTGATAACGCCCGGTGGCACCCCTGCTTCTTTGAAAACGTCTAGGATGACCTTGGCAGAGTAGACCTGACTATCACTGGGTTTCCATATAACCACATTTCCCATCAAGGCTGCACTGGAGGGCAAATTTCCAGCAATGGCTGTAAAGTTGAAAGGGGTTATTGCATAGATAAAACCTTCCAAAGGACGGTATTCCAATCGGTTCCATGCTGTAGAGGTTGACTCGGGTTGTTCGGCATAGATTTCTGTCATGAATTGGACATTGAAACGCAGGAAATCGATCAATTCACATGCCGAATCGATTTCCGCTTGATGGACGGTCTTGGATTGCGCCAACATGGTGGCCGCATTTATTTTGGCCCGATAGGGTCCGGCAATTAGTTCGGCCGCTCTCAAAAAAATGGCGGCTCGCTGTTCCCAAGGGGTGGCTGCCCAATTTTTTCTGGCTTCCAAGGCTGTTGCAATGGCCATTTCCACATGCGATTTGGAAGCCTTGCAGTACGTGCCAAGAATGTGCTGGTGATTATGGGGTGGCGACATCGTAGCCGTTTCGTTAGTAACAATATCCTTACCATCAATGTAAAGGGGCACTGCTACAGTATTTTGATACATCTTTTTATAGGTCTCCAAAACTTCAGCACGTTCTGGGCTTCCGGGGGCATAACTTTTAACGGGCTCGTTAATGGCTACCGGAACTTCAAAAAATCCTTTTCCCATGGGTATAATTTTTGGTGTTTAAAGAGTCGCAAAGGTAGCAATTTTTAGGGCGTTACACAGTAACCAATGTTACCTTTCCGCTCTCAAGATATACGGCATGGGAATTTGTAATTCTTTTTGTATGTTTCCGAACTAAATCCCATGCATTTGAACCATACGGGCAAATTAATTGTTTTGGCATTTCCGGACACCTTCGTTACCATGAGTGATGAGTGGATTTGTAAGTTTCTTCCATTGGTAGGATTGGGGACCCAAAAATACATCAAGGCAGGCCATGCGGCTCTGGTATTGATTGAAAATGCCACCGGTAAAGCCTATTATCATGATTTTGGAAGGTACATTACCCCCAAGGGATTTGGGAGGGTTCGCAGCGCCTTAACCGATGCCGAATTGCACATTCCGTTCAAGGCGGTTTTGGATGACTCCGATCGGTTGGTCAATTTGGATGCTTTTTTGTTGTGGCTGGAAGCCCATCCCGAGAAGACCCATGGGGAGGGGCGATTATTGGCTTCGGTTTGTGATTCGATCGATTATGAAAAGGCGAAAACATATATCGATTCCCTTCAAGCTCAAGGGAGTATTCCTTATGGGGCCTTTCATAAATTGGGAAGCAATTGTGCCCGGTTTGTGACCGAAACGATATTGGCGGGTACTTCGGAAAAGAAAATTCATAAGGCGCTTAATTTCAACAAAAAATTTACCCCTAGCGGTATTGGAAATGTCGAGAAAGCCGGTTTGGGAACTGTTTTTGAAGTTTTCGATGGGGTCGTAAAACCTTTTGAAGGTTCTGCTTTCAAGGAAAACCTAAAAAATTACTTTCATAAAAAAGATCCATCCACAGAGGGGGTTACTTCCAAAGTAGGTAAAGGAGCTTCCTTAGCTTCCGCAATGCTGCAAAAGCTGGAAGGCATTGGGAGTAGTGCCTATTTTGAATTGATCGCGGATGCCATCCTTCCCAAAAATCAGTACCGCATCAAGCGTTACAACGAACAGTTG
>DJVA01000082.1 GCA_002440705.1 Flavobacteriaceae bacterium UBA6268
CGACGAAATCATGATCATTTTTATGGCGGTCATGATTACCGATATATTGCTATTGGATTTTTTCAACACCTTGGGAATGCCTACTTCTACCACGGTTTCCATTGTATTTGAATTGTTGGGAGCTGCCGTGGTCATGGCGTTGATTAAAATTGGAGCTTCCGATACTGAAACATTCTCAAATCTTGTAAATTATATCAATACCGAAAAGGCTACCGAAATCATATCGGGAATCTTGCTTTCGGTTGTTATTTCATTCTCTGTTGGAGCCCTCGTCATGTGGCTCTCCCGTCTCATTTTCACATTTCATTATGAGCAAAAAATAAAGAATTTTGGGGCCATCTTTGGAGGAATTACCTTAACAGCAATTAGCTATTTTATCTTCTTCAAAGGATTAAAAGGGGCGCCAAATTATGACAGCTTTAAGTGGATCTTTAAAACAAATATCTTTCTGCAATTGGGTGTAGGATTTGCTTTTTGGACTTTGTTCTCCCTTTTATTTACCAAAGTTTTCAAAAAAAGCATCCTTGTTTTTGTGATTGCCGTAGGGACTTTTGGTTTGGCTTTGGCTTTTGCAGGGAATGATTTGGTCAACTTCATTGGGGTCCCCATGGCGGCTTATCATTCATATGAGGCTTGGGCCGCTTCTGGAGAAGCTGCTACCTCTTTTTCAATGAATGTCTTGGAAGAAAAAGTTCCTGCCGAGCCCTTATTATTATTTATTGCAGGATCTGTCATGGTACTTACGCTTTGGTTTTCTAAAAAAGCCAGGACCGTTACTGAAACCGAAATTGGCCTTTCAAGGCAAGGTGAAGGAACCGAAAAATTCAAGCCCAATATGCTCTCACGTGCTGTGGTTAAGGGAAGTACAAAGCTTGTTTCCTTTTTGGGTGGTGCCATTCCACAGGCTACACAAGATAAAATAACCAAAAGTTTTGAAAAACCTGATGTCACCGTTCCGGCCAGTAAAGCACATGAATTGCCAGCATTCGATTTAATTCGTGCCGCCATCAACCTTACACTAGCAGGTATCCTTATCGCCATAGCAACTTCCATGAAGTTACCCTTGTCTACAACTTATGTTACATTCATGGTGGCCATGGGTACCTCATTGGCCGATAGGGCCTGGGGACGCGAAAGTGCCGTATATAGAGTTGCAGGTGTATTTAATGTGATTGGAGGATGGTTTTTTACTGCGTTTATTGCTTTTGTTGCAGCGGGAACATTAACCTACATTATCTTTTTGGGAAGAGGTGCTGCCATTGCCATTTTACTACTGGTTGCCATTGGATTATTAATTAGAAACTACGTTTCCCACAAAAGGAAAAGTGTTGCAAAACTTAACAAATCGGGGCTCAAAAAATCGGAAAGCAAAACGGTACAGGGAATTATTTCAGAAAGTGCCCATAATATTTCCAACGTGGTTTCCAGAACCAATAAAATTTATTCTGATGTCTTGAAAGGCCTTGCCAAACAGGAAGAAAAAACGCTTAAGAAAAGTAAAAAGGGTGTTGAAAAACTGGATGCCGAAATTGAGGACTTACGAAACAACATCTTTTATTTTATAAAAAACCTCGATGAAACCAGTGTTCGTGGCAGCAATTTCTATATTACCATTCTTGCCTATTTGACTGATATTGCCCAATCGTTGGATTTCATTTCTAAAAAGAGCCATAAACACGTTCACAATAATCACAAAGCCCTTCGCTTCAATCAAATTAAAGAGTTGCAGGAAATTGATGATACCTTAGGCACCTTGTTGACTGAAATTGAAGGGATCTTCAATGAAAAGAAATTTGACAGAATCAAAATGGTCATCGACAATAAAGCCGACATCATGGCGGGGATATCACAAAAAATCGAAAAACAAATTGCCCGTACGAGAACCGAGGAATCTAGCCCTAAAAATACTACCCTGTATTTCAATATCCTTTTAGAGACCAAAGATCTAGTGAAGGCTATTATGAATTTGATGGAAGAGTATTACAATAGCTACAACAAAAGCTAATAAAAACTAAATTACACAAACAAACAAAAAGGAGCGCCCAATAGGCGCTCCTTTTTTTATGCATAACACTTAAAAATCAAGAACCGCACATCAAGCAATCTTCATCGTTGTCTGCCGCTTCTTTCGACTTGGCCAACAATTCCCTCAATTCCTGTGCAGAAAGGGGCTTTTCCGAAGCTGCAGAAACGGCTTCAACCTTGGCCTCTTGGGCTACCTGTTCGGGTTCCTTCTTACGCTCGTTGTTCAAGGTAAATTTGATGGCATCCACGGCACTCTTAGTCCGTAAGTAGTACATGCCCGTTTTGAGGCCGCTCTTCCAAGCGTAGAAATGCATGGAGGTGAGTTTAGCAAAATTGGCGTTTTCCATGAACAGGTTCAGCGACTGCGATTGGTCGATAAAATACCCTCGCTGGCGGGCCATGTCGATGATGTCTTTCATGCTCAATTCCCAAACAGTTTTGTAAAGTTCCTTCAACTCTTGTGGAATGGCATCGATTTGCTGGATGGAACCATTATGACGCATGATTTCCTCTTTCAGTTCGTCGTTCCAAAGTCCCAATGCCACCAAATCTTCCAAGAGGTGTTTGTTTACCACAATGAATTCGCCGGAAAGCACCCTACGGGTGTAGATGTTGGAAGTATACGGCTCGAAGGCTTCGTTGTTCCCCAAAATCTGCGAAGTGGATGCCGTGGGCATGGGTGCTACCAACAAAGAGTTGCGTACCCCGTGCTTTTTAATATCCTTGCGCAATTTGGCCCAATCCCAGCGTCCGCTCAATTCTTCGTCCTTGATGTTCCAAAGGTTGTGTTGGAAAAGCCCTTCGGAAATGGGCGATCCTTTGTAGCTTTCGTAAACGCCATCGGTTTTGGCTTCTTCCATTGATGCCGTAACGGCCGCAAAATACAGGGTTTCAAAAATGTCTTGGTTAAGTTGTTTGGCCTCGTCGCTGGTAAAAGGCAAACGCAACATGATGAAGGTATCGGCCAATCCCTGAACGCCCAATCCTACGGGACGGTGCCGGAAATTGGAATTACGGGCTTCCGGAACGGGATAAAAGTTACGGTCGATGACCCGGTTGAGGTTTTTGGTGACCCTTTTGGTAACCCGGAACAATTCCTTGTGGTCAAATTCGCCATTTTTCACAAACATGGGTAGGGCAATGGAAGCGAGGTTGCACACCGCCACTTCGTCCGCCGAGGTGTACTCCATGATTTCGGTACAAAGGTTGGAAGAGCGGATGGTCCCTAGGTTTTTTTGGTTGCTCTTTCGGTTGGCCGCATCCTTGTAAAGCATGTAAGGTGTGCCTGTTTCTATTTGCGATTCGAGGATTTTCTCCCAAAGTTCGCGCGCCTTGATGGTTTTGCGGCCACGGTTTTCTTTTTCGTAGCCTTCATAGATTTTTTCAAATTCCTCCCCGTAAGTACTGTACAGGTTAGGGCACTCGTTGGGACACATTAGGGTCCAATTGCCATCCTCCTGAACCCGTTTCATGAACAAGTCCGGAATCCACATGGCATAGAAGAGGTCGCGCGCACGCATCTCCTCTTTTCCATGGTTTTTCTTTAAATCCAAAAAGTCGAAGATGTCGGCGTGCCAAGGTTCCACATAAATGGCAAAACTTCCTTTTCGCTTTCCTCCTCCTTGATCTACATACCGCGCCGTATCGTTGAACACCCGTAACATGGGCACAATGCCGTTTGAGGTACCATTGGTCCCAGCAATGTAAGAACCCGTTGCACGAATGTTATGAATGGACAATCCAATCCCCCCGGCCGATTGTGAGATTTTTGCCGTTTGTTTTAAGGTATCATAAATTCCATCGATGCTGTCGTCCTTCATGCTCAGCAAGAAACAGGAAGACATTTGCGGTTTGGGAGTCCCACTGTTGAAAAGGGTAGGTGTTGCATGGGTGAAAAACTTCTTGGACATGAGTTCGTAGGTTTCCTTTACGGCGGCCATATCGTCCAGGTGGATTCCTACAGAGACCCTCATAAGCATGTGTTGGGGCCGTTCGGCAATTTGCCCATTCAATTTCAACAAATAGGAACGCTCCAAGGTTTTAAAACCAAAATAATCGTATCCAAAGTCGCGGTTGTAAATGATGGCAGAGTCGAGCTCTTCTGCATTGTTTTTAACAACTTCGTACACCTCGTCGCTTAGTAATGGTGCTTTTTTTCCGGTTCTGGGATTTACGTATTCATAGAGATCGGTCATGACCTCGGAAAACGTTTTCTTGGTATTTTTATGGAGGTTAGAGACTGATATCCGGGCTGCTAGCTTGGCGTAATCGGGGTGGGAAACCGTCATGGTTGCAGCAATTTCGGCCGCCAAGTTGTCCAACTCGCTCGTAGTGACCCCATCGTACAACCCCTCAATGACCCGCATAGCTACCTTTACAGGATCGACCAAATCATTAAGTCCATAACACAATTTTCGAATCCTGGCCGTGATCTTGTCGAACATCACGGGTTCCTTACGACCGTCTCTTTTAATTACATTCATTTGCTAGCTATTGTTTAGTTTATTGAAAAAAATCGCTTGTCGTGCACCGTCATGATGCACATTCTCAATGATTTAAAAAAACCCGCCCTTTGGGGCTGCAAGCGGATGTATTTTAAAAATCGGCGTCGAAACTAATTTTGTTCGACTCTTTGTCTTTATTGGTTACTCCAGCCTTTTGGTATTCTGAGACCCGTTTTTCAAAGAAATTGGTTTTTCCTTGAAGCGAGATCATATCCATAAAGTCGAATGGATTACTGGAGTTGTATACTTTGTCACAGCCCAATTCCACCAACAGGCGGTCGGTCACGAATTCGAGGTATTGGGTCATGAGTTTGGCATTCATCCCAATGAGGCTTACGGGAAGGGATTCGGTAATGAATTCCCGTTCAATATCGAGGGCGTTTACAAGGATATCGGTAATGCGCTGTTTGGGTACTTTATTTATCAAATGGTGGTTGTGCAGGTGCACGGCAAAGTCGCAGTGTACCCCTTCGTCCCTGGAAATCAATTCGTTGGAAAAGGTCAATCCGGGCATCAGGCCACGCTTCTTCAACCAGAAGATGGAACAAAATGCACCTGAAAAGAAAATTCCTTCCACCGCTGCAAAGGCGATTAGGCGTTCTGCAAAGCTTGGACTTTCAATCCATTTCAACGCCCAGTCGGCTTTCTTCTTGATGGCAGGAAAGTTTTCGATGGCCTTGAAGAGGACGTCTTTCTCCTTATCTTCTTTTACATAGGTATCGATGAGCAACGAGTAGGTTTCGCTATGGATGTTTTCCATCATAATTTGGAACCCATAAAAGAATTTGGCCTCGCTGTACTGTACTTCATTCACAAAATTTTCAGCCAAGTTCTCATTTACGATCCCATCACTTGCAGCAAAGAACGCCAAGATGTGCTTGATAAAATAGCGTTCGTCATCGTTCAATTTTTCGTTCCAATCGGTGAGGTCCTGATGAAGGTCGATCTCTTCAGCGGTCCAGAAACTGGCCTCACTTTTTTTGTACCAGTCCCAAATGTCGTGGTGTTGGATTGGAAAAATTACGAAACGGTCTTTGTTTTCTGCTAAAATGGGTTCTACTGCACTCATGCGTCCTTTTCTTTTAAAAATTACTGAAATTTTCCTGTTACTAGGGACTAACAAATATGAAAAAAATTAGAAGGATTTACCTGAAAAACGACCCTGTGTTTTTAACAAAGTTTTCAACACAGGGTTGTGCGCATTGTTATTATCGTTGTGTTAAAAAAACAATATAAAATATTGTTTATCAGTTATTTATATGATAAAGTGTTTGCTTATCAACAATTGGCCTTTTAGTCGTTGAAAACCCAAATGGGCTTCCATTTTACGGTACTTTGGAAACGTTTAGGTAACGATTTCATAACCTCTTTTTTCAACAAAAAAAATCGGCAATTTGAAGTTCATTTTTTAATGAAAAACAGCTATTAAATAAAAAAAGCCAGAAAAAATCCTGGCTTTTTTTATTGTAAAGGGATTTTTATCCCAGGTCATCGGCGCCTAATTCTTCCACCGCATTCCAAGTTTCGTCCAAATCCATGTTTTTTCCATCGGCCTTGATGTAAAAACGATCGTCCTGCATGAATTGGATGCTGCTATTGTTATTGTTCTTCCAATATTCCTCTACGGCCTTTACCCCGTCTTTTTTTACGGTTCTTTTAGAAGAATTCTCGGTTTCTTCTTCGAAATCCTGCGAGAACAGAATGCGCATCCCGGCAGTGGCCGCAGCCCCCATTTCTCCTGCGCCATCGATTACCTGAACCTTGAAGGTTTTGCTTTTGTCCTCGTTGGCGTACGTAGCTTCAATGGAAGCAATCTTCATGAAAGCAGTTTGACCTGCTTTGAAAGAAATGCGCTGCATTCCCAATACCTCATCGGGCAACCACGCTTTCAATTCATCATTAGTAAGCGGGGTTTCGTTTTTCAATTTCTCCAAATCCTTTTGCATGTCCTTCATTTCCTCTACCGCATTTTTGGTGTTTTTCACATTTTGGCGGGTCTCTTTGATTTTTTCGGCCACGGGATTGTTGCAGGCCAAAACGATTCCACAAGCAGCAAATACAACTAATAGTTTTTTCATGATATTCAGTTTAGTCAGTTTGAAATACTAAGATAATGAATGTCAATTAAATGGACTTAAAATCGGCAGCGACTTTTTCTAGCTCGTCATACCAATCGGCTCCAAAACGTCGAACCAAGGCTTCTTTTACAAATTGATAGACAGGAACTTGCAGGCTTTTCCCCAAGATACAGGCATCGTCACAAATGGGCCATTTGTGGTAGTTTACTGCGGCAAATTCGCTGTAATCCTGCACCCGCACTGGGTATAAATGGCAAGAGATGGGTTTGCGGAAATCGATAACTCCAGCATGATAGGCTTCTTCAATACCACAACCTGCATGCCCTTTTTCGTCGAAGGTAACATAGGCGCATTCCTTGCCCTCCACGAGTGGGGTTTCCAATTCGTCCAAATCGCTCACAATGTGAGTTCCTTGAGCCTCAATGGCGTGTATCCCTTCAGGCCTGAGGTACGGTTTTATTTTTGGGAAAATAGCCTTTAGGGTGGCCGCTTCCGATTCCAAGACGGGGGCTCCTGCTTCGCCTTCCACACAACACGCGCCTTTACATGCATGGAGGTTGCAAAAAAATTCCTTTTCGAGGAGGTCTTCCGATACAATAGTTTTTCCTAGTTGGAACATATGGCAAAGATAAACGCTTTAATGTATTGCAGTTGTAATCTTTTGATTGATTAACTTTGCAGATGAATCACGGATTGCATTCCCCTTTAATGATTACCTCATGAAAATAGTTCGAATTAGCATCATGCTGCTGGCCTTAGCACTGGTTGTTTACAATGCCACCAAACTGGATTTCGACCAACCTTTGGAAGGTGATAGTAAAATTGCAGTTATTGGTATTTTGGCAGCTTCCTGTGCTTTTTTGATGGTGTGGATCCTGAATGCTTCCTTAAAGATAAAGCGGAAAAGTAGAAGGGGTTAATCGGCACTGTTTTTGGATTGCAGTTGCATTACTTTCTGCAACATCGGGTCTGTGGCGTTTAAGATAAATTCGTAGGCATTTGGACCGTAGAGCTGCTGCGCGATGTTCGCCTTCAACGCTAATTTAAGCGCTTCTTCATAACCTGTCATGTCGATTTGGGCTTCCTGCAGGCGTGCATAGTCGATGAACTCCTTGGCCAAATCGTCGGTTACTTCAAATTCCTTTTTAAATTTCTCAAAATCCAGCGCATTGAATTGATTGCGATGGACCTCCAAATATTCAAAAATGAAATAACTCATAAAGCCATTTCGGGCTACATAATCCAAGGTTTCATTCGCAATGCTAGTGTCCTTCGGCACAAAGACATCGGGAATGATACCGCCCCCGCCATAGACGACTTTCCCTTTTGGGGTTACATATTTTAAGGAATCGGCCACTTTGATGCTATCTGCGTGGAGTAATTCGCCATTACGGTACCGTTGTTCATAATCGCTATAGTATTCGCCATTGCCATCTCCATAAGGTCTTTGTATGGAGCGTCCCGTTGGGGTATAGTACCGGGCAATGGTCAAGCGCACAGCACTTCCATCGCCCAAAGCCATTTCCCGTTGTACCAAGCCTTTGCCAAAAGAGCGCCGCCCTATAATGGTGCCTTTATCGTTGTCCTGTAGGGCCCCCGCTACAATCTCGCTGGCAGATGCCGTATTTTCATTAATGAGTACGAAGAGCTTCCCGTCTTCGAATTCGCCTTTTCCAGAAGCATAGCTATACGTTTCCTCGCCTGCTTTGTTTTTGGTGATTAAGAGCAGGGTGTCATCTCCCAAAAATTCGTCGAGTATTTTTTCGGCAGAAGAAATATACCCCCCGGGGTTGTCGCGCAAGTCCAATACAAGACTTTTCATCCCTTGGTCCAATAATACATCCAAGGATTTTTTAAATTCGGAGTAGGTTGATTCCGAGAAACGGTTGATTTTAATGTACCCCAAACTGCCTTCCAACATATAGGAGGCATCCACACTGATAATGGGAATCCGTTTACGTTTCAATTTAATGTCCAGCAATTCTTTTTCTCCTTTGCGATAGACTTTCAAATTAACCTTGGAATTGATTTCCCCTTTAAGGAATTTAGAGATACTATCTCGGTCTACCCCGTCTCCAAACAATTTTTTACCGTCGGCATACAAAATACGGTCGCCACCTTTGATCCCCGCCTTCTCTGCACTTCCGCCCTCAATGGCACGAATTACTGCAATGGAATCCTTGTACACATAAAAACTAACCCCGATGCCCACAAAATTCCCACGCATGTCGTCGGCATTTTCCTCGTAAGCAGCGACAGGGATGTAAACAGAATGTGGATCGAGGTTTTCCAAAATTCCATTAACGGTTACATCAACAATGCTATCCGTATTTACGGCATCCACATATTCGTAATCGATATAATCGATCAAACGGTTCAGTTTGTCCTTTTTTGAATTGGTTGCAAAAATTTTTTCATTGGAATCCTTGAAGTTGAGCTTGGACCCCACAAACACTCCTAAGGCAAGTGCAATTCCTAAAAGCAAAGGCAGTATTTTTTTTGTTTTTCCCATCACTTTAGTCCAATTGTGGAATGTGCGTAATACCTACGCCTGCTTTTTCCAAAAATTTGATGCCCGAATTGTCTTTGTAGGCTTCATGATACACCAACCTGGAAATCCCTGCCTGGTGGATGAGCTTACTGCATTGTTGGCAGGGCGACATGGTAATGTACAACGTACCCCCTTTACACGACTGGGTTGAAGAAGCTACTTTGGAAATGGCATTGGCCTCGGCGTGCAACACGTACCATTTGGTATATCCATCTTCATCTTCACAGAAATTTTCAAAACCCGTTGGCGTGCCATTGTACCCATCGCTTATGATCATCTTGTCCTTAACGATGAGGGCACCAACCTGCCGTCTTTTGCAATAGGAAAGTTTGCTCCATTCACGGGCCATTTTCAAATAGGCCTTGTCGTACTGTAATTGCTTCTCCTTCTTCATGATACTTATAAGTAGCGAATTTAAAAGGAAGTTAGGGACTCACAAAAAAATGGGGTGTTAAATGTTTCCGAAAAATTGGGTGTCAAAAAGGCCAGTTTTCAAGAAGCATGGGGAAGGCCATCCCAATGATCGCTGCAGAAACCACCAAGACCCAGTCGCGTTGTTGAAAGCGGAAAAACGTTTGCACAAAATACCCCAAAACCAACACAGAAAGCACGATGATTACCTGTGAAATTTCTATACCCAGAGCAAATTCCAAAAGTGGTGCAATTTCTTTATCATCAATCATTTGGTTGAAATCGGTCCCAAAGGCCAATCCATGGATGATTCCAAAAAAAAGCGTGACCAGAAAGAGCACCCCAACTTTATCTTTTTTAGGCGGTTTTCCAGCCATGGCGATGTTGTAGGTGGCCGCTACCATAATGGTAATGGGAATGAGGAATTCGATCCAGCTTTTGGAAACCGAAACCAATTCGTAGTGTGTTACGAATAAGGAAAAGGTATGCCCCAGTGTAAACATGGAAACAAGGTAGAGAAGCCGTTTCCAGTGCGAGAAAGCGTAAGCTGTACACAGTGCAATTATGAAAAGCACATGGTCGTAAGCCTGCCAGTCTAGCACATGGTCCAAACCCAGTTGAAAGTACAGCCAAAATTGGGACATCACATCTTAATAAAGGCCGAAAATAGCGATTTAGACAAAAAATGCATAACTTTCATAAGATTAATCCATTGAATCCTAGCTATGAAATCATTTTTGCTTTTTTCGTCCTTATTTTTTGCTGTAATTCCACTAGTTGGTCAAAACCCAGAGATGGTAGGCACTTGGTACCTCAAAGCTTTTACTGTCGATTTGGGAGACCCCGAATATATTACCGCCATCGATGCCCCCCAGAATCCCACCTTTACCATCCATCCAGATTATTCATTTGAGGGATTGGGTGCCTGTAATACTTTTTCGGGCCAGTTGGTGTATGATGGTGTTGAGGAAGTGTATTATCACGAGAGCTTTGCAAATGGCGTTGAGGATTGCGGAACTCCCGGTTACAATGATTTTGAAACCCAATACTTTTGTCATTTTAATGATGGGTGTGGTTTGTATTTACGATACGTCCCTTTGGGAAACGGCATCCTTTATTTGGAACTTCCATCCCCAGGGTTTGGAATGGAATTTCAGGACACTCCATTTTTAGGGCTAAATGAAACCCCTATTACTGCTATAACGGTATTTCCAACCCCCACTGTAAATAAACTTCAGCTAAACCCTCAGCATATTGAAATTAAATCCTTATCCATCTATACCCTTTCCGGACAAAAGATAATGACCCTCTATGACGTCCCCGAATCCATTGATGTCTCTGCTTTGCAAAGTGGCTTATATGTATTAGAGTTTGTCACCGATAAAGGGAAAACTTTTAAGAAGTTCATCAAAAAGTAAGGTCCTTACCCATTTGAATCTGCTTGCATCAATCCTTGATTTAGATAATTGAATTAAATTTCTATCTTGCGTTCGTTAAAAATTATCGCTCCAATGAAAATTATCCCATTTCTTTTCCTGGCGTTCGCTTTGTATAGCTTGCCTCTTTTTGCCCAATCCGAAAAATTTGGTTACGACATCAACGGACTTCAACCCGATTATGTGGTTGTAACCATGGAAGGCATGAGTCAATCAGTCCTTTACCAAAAAGCACTGCAATGGGCCCAAACCGGGAATCGAACGGTAGTTAGTTCAGAAGAATCCAATAAAATTATTTTTCAAGGAGAAAAGGAGAATGCCTTATGCTATACCATCGTTGGCAAGAAGTCCTGTAACAATTTGCGGTATCAGGTTGAAGTAGCTTTCAAGGATAACAAGTATAAATTTGAAGTAGTGGGCTTGGAACAATACGGACCCATCAATGACACCGGCCAAAAGGGTTGGTTTGCAGTGGAATTGGAGAAAGCGCCGGATGCCATGTATACTCGTGGCGGGGATTTGAAAAAGGAATATGTAGATACCCCCGGCAATATTTCAGGGCTTTTCAACTCGTTAAATGAAGTCTTCAAAAAAGCTTTGTTGAAGGAAAGCGAAGCATCCGATGATGAAGGTTGGTAGCAAAATTCATTAAAAAAATCCCTTCACGTTATCCAAAATAAAAGCGAGCTCTTTTTGGAACTCGCTTGGGATTCACCATTTCTGCATTTGTAGTACCTTGGGTGGGAATCGAACCCACACTCCGTTTGGAACACGAGTTTGAGTCGTGCGCGTCTACCAATTCCGCCACCAAGGCTTAAACGGACGGCAAAAATAAACAATTAATTATAAATTGTTAGTAAATCTTCACCGCATTTTTGTAAAAAAATAATGCATCCCTGTACATTTGTAGCATACTAAACAACCCTAAACATGTCCTCACCCATCCCGGAACCCAAAATTTTTGCTTGCAAACAAAGCCAAGTATTGGCCGAAGCCATTTCCAAATCTTTTGGAATTCCATTGGGGAATGTCATTACCTCTACCTACAGCGATGGGGAATTTCAGCCCTCCTTCGAGGAATCTGTTCGTGGCAGTAGGGTTTTTATTATTGGGTCTACTTTTCCTAACAGCGATCACCTTATGGAGATGTTATTGATGTTGGACGCTGCCAAGAGAGCTTCGGCACGCCACATTACCGCAGTGCTTCCTTATTTTGGATGGGCACGCCAAGACCGTAAGGACAAACCCCGGGTGCCCATTGCCGCCAAGCTGGTGGCCAAAATGTTGGAAACCGCAGGAGCCACCAGGATTATTACCATGGACTTGCATGCCGATCAAATTCAAGGGTTTTTTGAAAAACCGGTAGACCATCTATTTGCTTCAACCATATTTTTACCCTATCTAAAAAAACTGAGCTTGGACAATTTAACCATTGCTTCCCCAGACATGGGAGGCTCCAAAAGAGCCTACGCCTATTCCAAAGCGCTGGAAAGCGATGTCGTAATTTGCTACAAACAGCGCGCCAAGGCCAATGTCATCTCACACATGGAGTTGATTGGGGATGTGCAGGGCAAGAATGTGGTATTGGTTGACGATATGGTGGATACGGCCGGAACCCTCACCAAAGCAGCCGATTTGATGATGGAGCGCGGTGCCGCCAGTGTAAGGGCCATCTGTACCCACCCCATCCTTTCAGGAAATGCCTACGAAAAACTTGAGAAATCCAAGCTCGAGGAACTCATTGTAACCGACTCCATCCCATTACGGCAAAACAGCTCAAAAATTAAAGTCCTAAGCTGTGCCCAACTCTTCGCAGATGTGATGCTACGCGTTAATGAAAATCGCTCCATCAGCTCAAAATTCCTCATGTAATTCCAAGCTCTAAAAAAGCTTGTTTTTCATCGTTTTTTTCAGAAAAAAGACTACATTTGCACCCGCTTTACCAGTAGGTAGGGCTGTGAATTACATTAAAAAATAATTTAGTACAAATGAAATCAATTACAATTCAAGGACAACAAAGAGAAAGCGTGGGCAAGGTAGCTACCAAAGCCTTACGTAATGCTGGAAGGGTCCCCTGCGTAGTTTACGGAGGAGAAACACCAGTTCATTTTTCAGCAGATGAAATTGCATTCAAAGACTTGGTGTACACCCCCGAGGCACACACGGTTGTAGTTAATTTGGACAACGGGTCCAAAGTGGAATGCATTCTTCAAGACATTCAATTTCACCCTGTAACGGACAAAATCCTGCACATCGACTTTTACCAGATTTTCGACGATAAGGAAGTGACCATGGAAATTCCGGTGCGTATCGTAGGAAATTCAAAAGGGGTACGAAATGGAGGGGTATTGCGCATTGTAAACCGCAAACTCCGCGTGAAAGCTTTACCTAACGATCTTCCCGATTTTATTGAAGCCGACATCACCGAAATGCGTATCGGAAACAAAATGTATGTTACGGCCATCGAGCAGGAAAAATTCAAGATCATGCACGGTGAGAATACCGTAATCTGCCAAGTACGTACTTCTCGTACTGCCGTGGAAGATGTGGAAGAAGAGGAAGAAGAAACCGAAGAAGGGGCAACCGAAGAGGCTGCTGTCGAAACTCCAGCTGCAGAAGCTCCTGCGGAAGAGTAACCCTTCGAGAGACTTATATGAAAAAGCATCCTGTAAATGGGATGCTTTTTTTTATTTTTACGAAAAAGAACCACGGAATGTTCGGTTTTCTAAAAAAACTTTTTGCTTCCAAAGAAAAACAACCCCCTTTTGAAGGAGAACCCATGAAGAAATTACTGATAGTAGGCCTTGGAAACATTGGTCCCGAATATGAAAATACCCGACACAATGTTGGTTTCCGTATTCTCGATTACATTGCTTCGGAAAATGGTCTTACTTGGGAAACTGCTAAATTGGGCAGTATGGCCGTTCACAAAAAAAAGGGACGCTCTTTTTTGTTGCTCAAACCAAGCACCTATATGAATTTAAGTGGAAAGGCCGTTCACTACTGGTTGGAGAAGGAAAAAATAACTCCTGAAAACCTGCTCATTGTAACGGATGACATCAACCTCCCTTTCGGTGCCTTGCGATTCAAAACCAAAGGCAGCGATGGCGGCCATAATGGATTGAAGGATATCCAGAATGTCTTGCATACCACACAATACAACCGATTTCGTTTTGGCATTAGCAACGATTTCAACAAAGGACGGCAAGTAGATTATGTGCTGGGGGCTTGGAACGAAGAAGAAGCCAAACTACTCCCAGAACGTATGGAAGTAGCCTCGCAAGCCATCGAGTCGTTTGGTTTGGCAGGAATGACCCATACCATGAACACCTATAACGGAAAGTAAGTTGAAAGTACATCAAGGCGCATCAAATTTTAGGTGTACCAATGGAACGGTAGTTACCATTGGTACCTTCGATGGGGTCCATTTAGGGCACAAAGCCATCTTGAAACGATTGGTGGAAGCTTCCAAGAAAAATAAACTGGATTCGGTATTATTGACCTTTTTTCCGCACCCCCGTATGGTGCTTCAGAACGATGCCGATTTGAAATTACTGAATACCCTAAATGAAAAAGAAATCCTGCTGGAGGCTCAGGGTATCGACCATCTGGTCGTTCATCCCTTTACCAAGGAATTCTCGAGACTGACTGCAGAAGAATTTGTTCGCGACATTCTGGTGCATCAATTAAAGGCAAAGAAAATCATCATTGGATACGACCACCGCTTTGGCCGAAACCGTAACGCCAACATCGACAATCTTAGGGAATACGGTATCATTTATGGTTTTCAGGTGGAAGAAATCTCTGCAAAAGAGCTGGACGACGTGGCCATTAGTTCCACAAAAATAAGGAATGCATTGAATGATGGGGATATCGAAATGGCCAACACCTATTTAGGATACCCCTACAAGCTGCAAGGGGTTGTTGTTCGTGGCAAGGGCCTCGGAAAAAAATTGGGGTTTCCTACCGCAAACCTAGAGCTAGAGGAGTCCTACAAACTCATTCCCAAAAATGGAGTCTATGTAACGCGCGCACAAATTAAAGGACAATGGCGATTTGGCTTAACCAGTATTGGAACCAACCCAACCGTGGGAGGGACAAGTACAACCATTGAAACCTATTTTTTGAAAACTAGATTCGATTTGTATGACGAATACCTGCAATTGGAGTTTTTGACTTGGATCCGTGAGGAAAAGACCTTCGAATCCTTAGATGCTTTAAAAAAGGCCATTGCAGCCGATGAACATTTTGCAAAAGAATTTTTGGATTCCAATGGATAGATTTTTTTTTCAGCGGATCGATAATACCGGACTTTCCCTATGGCGAATAGCCTTCGGGCTTCTTATTTCCATTGAAGCCTTCGGTGCCATCCTTACAGGGTGGGTGAAGGATATTTTGGTCGATCCAGAATTTACATTCAACTTCATTGGCTTCGACTTTTTACAACCACTTCCGGGAAATTGGATGTACTATTACTATGTACTAATGGGATGCTTCGGGATCCTTGTGATGGTGGGCTACAAATACCGATGGAGTATGGCTGCCTATGCCCTAATGTGGACTTGTACCTATTTGATGCAAAAAACGGCATACAACAACCATTATTACCTTATGATGTTGCTTTGTTGGTTGATGGTGTTCTTTCCTGCCAATCGCTACCTGTCACTGGATGCGCTAAAACCCGGGTTTAAAAAGTATGACATGCCCCGTTGGGTTTCCATGGCGTTCATCCTACAGATTTGGATTGTGTTTACTTACGCTTCTATAGCCAAGATGTATCCGCATTGGTGGGATGCCTCTGCACCGGCCCTTTTCATGCAGGGCAAAAAAGACTACTGGCTCATAGGAGGATTTTTGCAACAACCTTGGGCTCATTATTGCATCGCTTATTTTGGAGTATTTTTCGACCTGCTCATCATCCCCATGCTCCTTTGGAAGCGTACCAGGCTTTTGGGGTTTGGTCTTTCGTTGTTTTTTCACCTTTTCAATTCCTTCGTCTTTCAAGTGGGTATTTTTCCCTACATGAGCATTGCATTTGCGTTTTTCTTTTTTACTCCCGAAACACTCATTAAACGCTTTAGGCTTAAACGCCCCTCATTTCACAATGATCATCTGGCCATCCCAAGGTTCAAAAAAGTAGGAATTGTAGTTTTTAGCGTCTATTTTATTTTACAGATTGGGCTCCCTTTGCGCCATTGGTTTATTCATGACGACGTTCTTTGGACCGAGGAGGGGCATCGTCTTAGCTGGCGCATGATGCTTCGAAGTCGCTCTGGACAGTTATTGTTTTGGGTCGAAGACAAAAATACGGGCGAACGCACTAATTATCCTTACCAACCCATGCTAAGCAGGAAACAACGAAACAGCATCAAATCCCGGCCTGATTTTATTTGGCAAATGGCGCAACGGATCAAAAAAATGGAGGCAGAAAAGGGGAAGGATGTCGCAGTCTACGTTACTTGTAAAGTAAAAATCAACAACGGCACCTACTACGATTTTATTGATCCTGGGGTTGATTTGGCCGCCCAAAAATGGAATCCCTGGAAGCACCATGCCTGGATTTTGCCCAGCCCGGAAAGCTATTCAAAAAAATAGCCCAGAATTGCCTTGGGCACCTGCTATAAACCGAGCATTTTCCATAACTTTGCCCTTTCAAAAACCCCTTGGAACATGTTACAAGTTGTCAACATCCGCGAACATAAGGAAGCTTATATAAATGCACTTTCCAAAAGAGGCCTTGACGCCCAAGCTCTTTTGGAAGAAGTTCTGCAATTGGACGAAATACGGCGAAACACACAGGCCCAACTGGACGAAACTTTAGCACAATTGAACAATGCTTCCAAGGAAATTGGAATCCTTTATCAAAAAGGTGAAGCTGAAAAAGCCAATAACATGAAGGCCCAAACCGGCGAATGGAAGGAACAGTCCAAAGTGCTTCAAGAACAACTAAACCATGCTACCCAGAAATTGGATGAATTGCTGTATACCATCCCCAACATCCCAAGCGAATGGGTTCCAGCAGGGAGTGATGAAAACGATAATGAAGAAGTATTCCGTGAAGGGGAAGTCCCGCTATTGGGCGACGAGGCTCTGCCCCATTGGGAATTGGCCAAAAAATACGATTTAATCGATTTTGAACTGGGTGTGAAAATTACTGGGGCTGGATTCCCCGTTTACAAAGGCAAAGGAGCCAAATTGCAACGTGCCTTAATAACCTACTTCCTCGACAAAAATACGGAAGCGGGCTATACCGAATTTCAAGTCCCGCACCTTGTGAATGAAGCCTCTGGTTTTGGGACGGGTCAATTGCCCGACAAGGAAGGGCAAATGTACCATGTAGGGTTGGACAACCTGTATTTGATTCCTACCGCCGAAGTACCCGTTACCAATCTGTTCCGTGGGGATTTGCTTCAATTGGACCAATTACCGATTACCTGTACGGGTTATACCCCGTGTTTTCGTAGGGAAGCAGGAAGTTATGGTGCCCACGTTCGCGGTTTGAACCGTTTGCACCAGTTCGACAAAGTCGAGATTGTACGCATTGAACACCCCGACCGTAGTTATGAAGCTTTGGATGCTATGGTGGAGCATGTAAAAGGGATTTTACGGGAATTGAAACTCCCTTACCGCATCCTTCGCCTTTGTGGGGGTGATTTGGGTTTCACATCGGCACTTACCTACGATTTTGAAGTATTTTCAACTGCCCAAGACCGTTGGCTGGAAATTTCCTCCGTTTCCAATTTTGAGACCTTCCAGGCCAACCGCTTGAAATTGCGCTTCAAGGATGCAGACGGCAAAAATAAATTAGTACATACCTTGAATGGCAGTTCGCTGGCACTGCCCCGTGTGCTAGCTGGTATTTTGGAAAACTACCAAACTCCCAAGGGCATCAAGGTTCCTGACGTTTTGATTCCGTATTGCGGTTTTGAATGGATCCACTAATGGCCCTTGGCATAGGTTGGGCACAAACTTTGTAGTTTTTTTAAGATAACAAATGCTATCTTTATACCATGCGCCATTTTTTAGCTGTGATTCTGTTTTTTGTTGGGGGTATTTCCATAGCCCAAAACGATTTATTGGCAAAAAACTATTTTGAACAAGGGGAGTATGAAAAGGCCCTAAGTCTTTACAAAAAACTGGTGGCACAAACCCCAGGAAACAACAATTATTTTATTGGCCTCATCAAAACGTATCAACAATTAGAGCAATTCCAAGAGGCGGAATCCCGATTGGAGGAACGTTTAAATACCCCTAGGCCGGCACCAGATCTCTTTGTGGAATTGGGCCATAATTTTACCCTTCAACAACAGGATAGCCTGGCAAACGTTCAATTTCGAAAAGCAATCGATTTTGTCAAACAAAATCCCGTTTACACCTACATCGTAGGCAGGGCTTTTACGGAATACAGCTTGTTGGACGAGGCCATCATTGTTTATGAATGGTCCATGCAAACCGATCCTTCCCGTGATTTTTATCTTCAATTGGCACAGATTTATGGAGAAAAAGGCGATTTGGAAAAAATGTTCGAGATGTACCTTTCCCTCATCAAAACCAACCCGGATTTTGGAAATTCCATCAAAAGAAGTTTTAGCCAATACATCGATGAGGACCCGCTAAATGAGTCCAATCAAATGCTTCGCAAGGCACTCCTGAAAAAACTCCAACAGGATCCTGATGTCCTTTATAACGAATTGTTGAGTTGGCTATTCATTCAACAAAAAGAATACAAAAAAGCCTTTGTCCAAGAAAAAGCCATTTATACCCGGAGGGGTGAAACCTTGGAAGGGTTGATAGATTTGGGCCGCATCGCACTCGAAGATGAACATTATGGGGATGCCAAGGAAATTGTTCAGTTTATTGTCGATCGAGCTTCCAACATCCCCACCAAAATTGAAGCCTATCAACAATTGATGCTCATTGAAATAAATTTAGCCGACAAAAAAGACTTCCCAAAAATCGACCAGCAGTTTAAGGAGCTCTTCCAAACCTATGGCAATGGTAGGGAAACCTATGCCTTGCAGCTTGATTACAACGATTTTTTGGCATACCAATTCGATAAAAAGGAGGAAGCCATACAAAATTTGAAAGCCTTAACCAAACAAGACTTAAGCGTATACCAAGAAGCCCGGGTAAAACTCAAGTTAGCCGATATCCTGGTTTTTGACGAACGGTTCAATGAAGCTTTGATTTACTATTCACAGGTCCAAAACAAGGTGAAGAACGATGTTCTGGCCCAGGAAGCCCGATTTAAAGTGGCCCGAACCAGTTATTTTAAGGGAGATTTTCAATGGGCTCAGGTACAATTGGATGTGTTGAAAAAATCGGCCTCCCAACTCATAGCCAACGATGCCATGCAACTTAGCCTAATGATTAGCGACAATTCACTGGAAGATTCCACCCAAACGGCCCTCCGTAAATATGCCAAAGCCGATTTGAGGGATTTGCAGCATCACTATCAAGAGGCCAGCGACATCCTGAAAGACCTACTGCTCAATAATAAGGGAGAAGCCGTTGAAGATGAAGCCCTGTTGAAATTGGGGAGCATTTACGAGAAATTACATGAATACCCTCTCGCAGAAACACAGTATTTGAAATTGATTGAATTATACAATGACGACATTCTTGCCGACGATGCGCACTTCCGTTTGGGGTTACTTTATCAAAACCAATTGGCAGCACCCCAAAAAGCTAAGGAACAATTTGAAATAATCATCTTCGATTTTGAGGACAGTATTTATTTTGTGGAAGCCCGCAAACGCTTTAGGATGCTTCGGGGCGATGAAATAAATTGAAGGTTGAGGAATAAGATTTAGACCGTTTTGAAATTTGTAATTTAGGTTTTTGTTTTTTTGAACATGTATATCTACAATGTAACCATCAACATTGATGAAAGTGTGCACGACCAATGGCTGCAATGGATGAAGGAAGAGCACATCCCCGCCATGTTGGCCACAGGCAAATTTAGCAAAGCCCTAATGACTCGGGTAATGGTAACGGAAGAAATGGGAGGAACCACCTATGCTATTCAATACCTTACCGATAGCAAAAACACCCTCAATAGCTACTATGCCGAAAATGCCCAAACACTTCGCGCCCAAAGCCAGCGCTTTGAAGGAAAGTTTGTAGCCTTTCGAACGGAGTTGGAGGTAATTTCTGAACACCAATGACCGCAGTAAGAGCCAAGAAGCATTTGGGGCAACATTTTCTGCATGATGAACGGATTGCCGAGAAAATTGCCGCCACGCTCACGGGTCACGGATATAAGTACGTATTGGAAATCGGCCCGGGTATGGGCATCTTAACACAATTCCTAGTGCAGCGACGGTTCGCTCTTACCGCAATGGATATCGATTCTGAATCGATTGCGTACCTAGAAAAAAATTTCCCTCAGAAAAACCTTAGGATTTTAAAAGCCGATTTTTTGAAATGCGACCCCTCCCAACTTTTTGGTTCCGAAGCCTTTGCCATTACAGGAAATTTTCCTTATAATATTTCGTCGCAAATTGTATTCAGGACACTCGAATGGAGGCACCAAATCCCAGAATTTACAGGTATGTTCCAAAAGGAAGTCGCACAACGGATTTGCGAAAAAAAAGGGTCCAAAACCTACGGTATTTTATCAGTCCTGGTACAAGCCTTTTACGAAGCCGAATTTCTATTTACCGTAAAGCCAGGAGTATTCAACCCACCGCCTAAGGTAGATAGTGGCGTTATACGGTTAACACGAAAAGCCGCACACACATTACCGTGCAGTGAACCTTTTTTCTTCCAAGTCGTAAAAACAGCGTTCCAACAACGGCGAAAAACCTTGAGAAACAGTTTAAAAACTTTCGGCATTTCCGAAAAACTAAAAGAAGATGCTATCTTTGCGCTACGTCCTGAACAACTATCGGTTGAGGATTTCATAGCGCTAACCCAAAAATTGGAACGCGATGGCATTTCAACTCACTGAACAATTCCTCGAGCAAATTGAGCAGTTCATTGCCCAAAGGGATGGAAATGCCATAAAAGAACTGCTGCACGAACTCCACTTTGCCGATGTGGCAGAAATCCTGGAAGAGTTGGACAGCGATGAAGCGACCTACCTCATCAACATCCTGGAAAGTGAAATTACCTCGGAAGCCTTGATGGAAGTAGACGAGGACGTTCGTGAAAAAATTCTTGAGCGCCTTTCCCCAAAGGAAATTGCCCGCGAACTTGCCGAAATGGATACCGATGATGCCGCCGACGTGGTTTCGGAACTGGACGAGCACATCCAACGAAAAGTTATCGACAAACTCGAAGACGAAGAACATGCCGCAGGCATTGTCGAGCTCCTAAAATACGATGAAGATACCGCAGGGGGGTTAATGGCCAAAGAATTGGTAAAGGTAAAAGACACTTGGACCACTGCGGGCTGTGTGCGCGAAATGAGACGCCAGGCCAAAAACGTAACCCGGGTGCATTCTATATACGTAGTGGATAAAGAAGGTAAATTGAAAGGCAGGCTTTCCCTAAAAGACCTTTTAACGGCACCTGAAAGAGCTCACATCAGTGATATTTACATTCCAAAAGTAGATTTTGTCAATGTCCACACGGAAGGAGAAGATGTGGCGCGCATCATGCAAAAATACGATTTGGAAGCCATCCCGGTAGTCGATGACGATGGTATTTTGGTAGGAAGAGTAACCATCGATGATATTGTGGATTTTATTCGTGATGAGGCCGAAAAGGATTACCAAATGGCTGCGGGGATCTCGGGGGATGTAGAAGCAGACGACAGCATCATCAAACTCACAAAAGCGAGATTGCCCTGGCTTTTGATTGGTGTATTGGGTGGTTTGGGTGCCGCCAGCATCATAGAGCAATTTAGCGGTTCCATGGGGGATTTTTTCATCCTTCTAAGCTTTGTTCCGCTTATCCAAGCAACCGCTGGTAACGTGGGGGTACAGTCTTCGGCGATTGTAGTTCAGGGTTTGGCCAACGACAGCCTCGATGGCAGTATCATCAAACGACTATTAAAAGAAAGCCTATTGGGGTTGGTTAATGGACTGGCCATTGCGATTCTTGCCCTGGGCGTAAGTCATTTTATCTTTAAAACCCCGTATGTAGTCTCAATAACCATTGGGCTGGCACTAATTGTCGTAATTATTATTGCGGCATTGATTGGCACGTTCATTCCCATCTTTTTGGACAAACGGGGCATCGATCCCGCAGTAGCCACCGGCCCATTTATTACCACCAGTAATGATGTTTTTGGAATCCTTATCTATTTTTTGATTGCCAAACTAATTTTAGGTTTTTGAACTCACAAAGCTTTACAAAAACGTTTGCGGTCCCAGCGTCGGCCATCGATGAAAGAAACCATGTCAATAACCTTTCCTACCTTCAGTGGTGTTTGGATAGCGCTCAAGAACACTGGAATGATAAAGCTTCCCCTTCCTTGAAACAACAGTATGTTTGGTACGTCCTTCACCATTCCATCGAATATAAAGCAGAGGCTTTTGCAGGAGAAAAGCTTCAACTAGTAACTTGGGTGAGCTCGGCAGATGGTGTACGAAGTGAAAGACATTACAAAATTATAAGACTAGCGGACAGCAAAACCATAGTTGAAGCGAAAACGCTCTGGTGTTTGCTGGATGCTTCAACTTCGCGACCCACCCCAATCACTGAAGAAATCCGTAATTTGTTTCAATGAAAAAACATAGGAAACCCATTAACATCATCCAAAAATTCAGCAAGTTTTCAACGCATTGGCATCCCCACCAAATTGCCGTGGTAGACGACATGCAGGTCCTGTTGGCAAAAATTCAAGGGGAGTTTGTATGGCACCAGCATGAGGAAGAAGACGAACTCTTTTACGTTCAAAAGGGAACCTTGGAAATGCAGTTCAGGGATCGGGTGGAAATCGTTAAGGAAGGAGAACTCATTGTGGTGCCAAAAGGAACCGAACATTGTCCAAAAACCCAGGATGGAGCGGAAGTACATGTACTGTTATTTGAAAAGATTGCGACCAAGCATACTGGAAACGTGGTTTCCGAAAAAACCCAAAACAGCTATCCCAAAATTTAATCATGAACATCCTCCATTTAGACACCAATCATCCCTTACTTATTGAAGCGCTTCAAAAGACGGGCTTTACCAATGTGGAGGAATACATTGCCAGTAAAGAAGCGGTCGAAAAAATCATACACAAATTTGATGGAGTAGTCATTAGGAGCCGTTTCAAAATCGACAAGCAGTTTATGGACGCTGCCAAAAACCTCAAATTTATTGCACGGGTAGGAGCGGGTTTGGACAGCATCGACGAAGCCTATGCTGCCCAAAAGAGAATCGAGCTTATAGCAGCCCCGGAAGGAAACCGCAATGCGGTTGGTGAACATACCTTAGGTATGTTGCTTTCATTGTTCAACCGACTCAATAAGGCCAATTGGGAAGTAAAATCCGGTATCTGGAACCGGGAGGGAAATCGCGGTGTGGAACTGGATGGAAAAGTGGTAGGTATTATTGGTTATGGCAATATGGGCAAGGCTTTTGCCAAAAAACTCAAAGGGTTCAATTGCACGGTGCTTTGCTGTGATATTTTGGAAGATGTGGGAAACAAAAATGCTACTCAAGTGAGTTTCCAGACACTTTTTGATATGGTCGATGTGGTAAGCCTTCACACACCATGGACTCCGTTAACGGATAAAATGGTGAACACCGAATTCATCGAAAAGTTTAAAAAACCATTTTGGTTGTTGAATACCGCCCGAGGGAAAAGTGTCGTTACAGAAGATTTGGTAAAAGCACTCAAAAGTGGCAAAATTTTAGGTGCTGGTTTGGATGTATTGGAATATGAAAAAAGTTCCTTTGAAGCACTTTTTACCCATGAAGTGCCTCCTGCTTTGAAGGAATTGATTGCCATGGACAATGTCCTCCTAAGCCCTCATATTGCAGGCTGGACGGTAGAAAGTAAAGAAAAATTGGCCCTAACCATTGTTGAAAAAATACTGGAAACTTTTCCTCCAAAAAAACAATGAAAAAAACCATCCTTACCTTTTCGGGAATTATTTTTGGGGTTTTGGCCCTCTTTCAATTGAGCCATTACCAAATTACCTATAGCCATCTGTACAGCGAGGTTGTTGTTGCCATAGTTGCCGTGGTATTTCTGTTGATGGGGCTCTTTATTGCGAAAAAAAAGCGGCAAACAGCAAATGAAGTACCATCAACTATCGATCATCACAAAATTGAAAACTTGGGCATCAGTAAACGCGAATACGAAATCCTTCAGAAAATTTCAGAGGGATTGTCCAATAAAGAAATTGGAGCCCGTCTTTTTGTTTCAGAACATACTGTAAAGACGCATGTTTCCAATCTTTTTCAAAAACTCGAGGTCAAACGACGAACCCAAGCGGTGCAAAAAGCCAAGGAGCTAAATATCATCGCCTAGTCCTTTTCCATGAAAAAGTTTGCCATTTTTGGTACTTTCGTATGAGGGGTAAAACCCATGCGATAGTTACTTTTGAGCTACTAAATTGATGAAAATGAGAAAAACTGTTTTACGATACGGAATTTACGGGTTGCTTACTTCGGCAATGCTATTTTTAATCGCCTTTTTGTTCCTAAAAGAGTTAGATTATGGACTGCAGGAAGTATTGGGATACCTTTCCATGTTCATTGCACTTAGCTTCATTTTTTTTGGAATCAAGCACTATCGGGATCAAGAAAATAACGGGGCGGTTTCCTTTGGGAAGGCCCTCCTTATTGGGCTCTTGATTGCAGTACTGACAGGTATTGGGGTGGCCATTGTTGATTACATTTACACCACGGTCATCAATCCTGATTTTGCTTCGGAATACCTAACCAAAAGCCTTGAAACCATGAAAGCCTCGATGCCCATTGAAGAATTTGAGAGGCAAAAAGCCCTTTTGGAACAACAGATGAAGGATTTTGGCGGATCGGGTTTTATGGCATTCATCATGTTTGTAACGGTAGTGGTAATCGGTTTTATCATATCGTTGATTTCAGCATTCATTTTACAACGCAAACCAAAATAACATGCAATACAAAGCCAACACTCCAGAAGAGTATATTGATCAGTTGCCCGAAGAGCGCAAAGCACCTATTCAAAAACTAAGAACGGTAATTTTAAAAAACCTTCCCAAGGGCTTTAAGGAAGGGATTGGATATGGGATGATTGGGTATGTGGTGCCCCATGCTGTCTATCCAAGTGGGTATCATTGCGATCCAAAGACCCCGCTCCCTTTTATGAACATCGCTTCCCAGAAAAACTTCATTGCTTTTTACCACATGGGAATCTATTCGAAAAAAGCATTATTGGATTGGTTTGTGTCCGAATACCCCAAACATTGTAAAACCAAACTGGACATGGGGAAAAGCTGTGTTCGGTTCAAGAAATTAGAGGATATTCCGTACGAACTCATCGGTGAATTGGTTACAAAAATGAGCTGCGAGGAATGGGTTGAACTTTATGAATCTAACCTAAAAAAATAACGACATGAAAAAAAGAGTTACGGGAATTGGAGGGTTGTTTTTCAAAACAACCGATCCAAAAGCTACCAAAGATTGGTACCAAAAACATTTAGGATTCAACACAGACCAATGGGGCTGTACGTTTTGGTGGAAAGACCAGGATGGGAATGACTGCTCTACCCAGTGGAGTCCCTTTGGAAAGGAAAGTACCTACTACGAGCCCTCCAAAAAAGATTTTATGTTCAATTACCGGGTAGAGAATCTCGAGGAATTGCTAAAAACGTTGAAAGAAGAGGGTGTTACCATTGTTGGGGAACTGCAGGAATATGAATACGGAAAATTTGGTTGGATCATGGACAACGACGGCAACAAGATTGAATTATGGGAGCCAGTCGACCAAGCCTTCCAATAACCGAACTAAAAAAAGGCCTTCGGGTCTTTTATTTTTAATAGTATTATCGTAATATTGCAATATTATTTTTATAATTATGGGCGTAACGCGGACCGATCTTTTCACCGACATACAGAATGAAATTGCTATGGCGGCCAAGGCATTTGACCACCCTGCGCGGGTAGCCATCATTCAGTATCTCCTCAAAACGAATGCCTGCATCAATGGGGACCTGGTCCAGGAGTTGGGCCTGGCCCAGGCAACCATCAGCCAGCATCTGAGGGAACTGAGGGATATCGGTATCATACAAGGTGCCATTGAAGGTACCCGCATCAATTATTGCATCAATCCAGATCGTTGGGCGGAAATCAAAACGCTGTTCAATGACCTATTCAGTCAATTCGAATCACCGGCTTCAGGCGATTGTTGTTAAAGAAATTTGCGGATTTACATTGCAATGGCACAAAGACAACTCAGTCAATCGATAACCATGGATATGCAACTCCTCAAACAGTACATCCGTAAGGCTGAATCGGAATTTGACCGAATTCCTCCGGAAAGGAAAGTCCTACTGTTTCAATTGACGGCATTTGTACAGGCAGGACTAAAAGAGACCGGTAAATCGGATCTGTTGTTTATCTGTACGCACAACTCCAGAAGGAGTCACCTGGCACAGGTGTGGGCGCA
>DJVA01000064.1 GCA_002440705.1 Flavobacteriaceae bacterium UBA6268
ATTCCTTTTTCACTAATAAATCGTACTTTTAAAAAAACAAACCTCCACCCTAGATGAAACGTTCCCAGGCTTTTGTCTCCTTCCTCCTTTTGTTGGCACTTACGTACTACAGTTTTTACAGTTTGATGCCCCGCGGCGGCACCCCCGACACCCTGCCGGAAACCGAATTCTCGACCGCCCGCGCCCTGGTACCCCTCAAGGAAATTGCCCAAGCCCCGCATTACATCGGTTCGGAAGAAAACAGCCGCGTGCGCAATTACCTCATGGCCCACCTCAAAGCCCTGGGACTGCAACCCGAAACTCAGGAAGGCTACATCCTGAACGAGAAGTGGGGCGGTATGGACAAGCCTGTGAACATCCTCGCCAAGATCGAGGGCAGCGGCGACGGCAAGGCCCTGCTCATCTTTTCGCATTACGACAGTGCCCTAGTGCCTTCTTTGGGGGCTAGTGATGCCGGTAGTGGGGTGGTGACCATCCTGGAATGTGTACGGGCCTATCTGGCCACGGGGCAGCAGCCCAAAAACGACATCATCATCCTCTTCACCGATGGGGAAGAAGTGGGCCTGGACGGCGCCAAGCTGTTTGTACGCGAACACCCTTGGGCCAAAAACGTGGGGCTCGCCCTCAATTTTGAAGCCCGCGGCAGTGGTGGCCCCAGCAACATGATTGTGGAAACCAACCACGGCAACCAAAACCTCATCCAGGGTTTCATCGATGCCCATCCTGAATACCCTGTGGCCTCCTCCCTCATGTACAGCATCTACAAAATGTTGCCCAACGACACCGACTCGACCGTGCTACGGGAAGAAGGCGACATCGACGGCCTCTTTTTTGCCTTCATCGACGACCATTATGACTACCACACCGCCAACGACACGGTGGAAAACCTCGACCTGAACACACTGCAGCACCAAGGCAGTTACCTCTTGCCTTTACTGACCTATTTTGCCGACGCCGACCTGTCCCAAGTACGCAGCGAAGTGGACGATGTGTACGTAAACATGCCCTTCATCAAAATGATCCACTACCCCTTTTCGTGGGTGATGCCCATGGCCCTGATAGCCGCTTTGCTCCTCATCTTGCTTTTGGTATATGGAATACGGAATGGGCGCCTTAACGGAAGGCACATAGCGCGTGGCTTTGTACCGTTCCTCCTGTCCATGATCCTTTCCGGACTGCTGGCCTACTACGGTTGGCAATTGCTGTTGCAATGGTATCCCGGTTACAACGAAATACAGCACGGGTTCACCTACAACGGCCATACCTACATTGCCCTGTTTGTAGTGCTCACGCTCTTTATCCTGTTCAGCTTATACCAAAAATTCGGTAAAAAAGTACACCCTGCCAACCTCCTTGTGGCTCCGCTGGTTTTTTGGCTGCTCATCAACTTGGGCCTGGCCTTGTATTTGAAGGGCGGTGCCTTTTTTATCATCCCCTTCTATTTTGGGCTACTTTCCCTATGGGTGCTAATCCGCCAGGAATTTCCCAGCCCACTGTTGATGTTGCTCTTGGCCGTACCCGCCGTGTTCACCTTTGCCCCACTCATCCAGTTTTTCCCTGTGGGCCTAGGGCTGGAAATGCTGGCCATTAGCTGCGTGTTTACCGTATTGCTGTTTGGGCTACTGTTGCCCATCTTAGGCTTTTACCGCTACAAAAAACTCTTCGCAGCCTTGTTCTTGATACTGGGCATCGGCTTTTTCATCAGTGCCCATTTCAATAGCGGCTTTACAGATACTACCCAAAAGCCCAACAGCCTGCTTTACTATCAGGATACCGACACCCAAAAGGCCTATTGGGTCACCTACGATCGCCTATTGGACGACTGGACGCGGGGCTATTTGGGCGAACACCCCGAGGAGGCCTCGAAGTATGTTGAAAATGCGGCCGGCAGCAAATACAACACGGGCTATACCTATGCAGCTGAGGCCCCTTGGAAAGTCATCCCTGCCTTCGATACCTGGCGCAACAAAGACACCTTGGTAGGGCAGGAACGGGAGGTTTCCTTTACCATCATCCCGAATCGGGATGTGGATGTAATCCGTCTGTATGCCGACAAGGACATTGTTTTTGATGCGCTCTCCTACAACGGCATCGCCGTGGCCAAGGACAGCACAGGCCGGGTGTACAGCAACCGGGTAAACAACGGCCTACTGAGTTATTACGTTTCGCCCAACGACACCTTGGAAGTAGCCTACCGTGTGCCCGACACCGTGAACGTGGCTTTCAACGTCTTGGAATATTCCTTCGACCTGTTGAAAAACCCGCTCTTTACCATGGACAAGCGCCCCAGCAATACCATGACCAAGCCCTTTGTGTTCAACGATGCCATTGTACAGAAACGTTGGGTGCACCCACGTTTGTTGGAAGCACGCCCCAAGGACTCCTTAAATACCGAACTGGATGACTAAGATCCTGGGCATTGCGGGCATGGGTTGGTTGGGCCTCCCCCTGGCACAACGGTTGCAGTATGAGGGTTATCAGGTAAAGGGCACCGTCACGCAATCCCAAAAAGTAAATGCCTTAAAGGAATTGGGCTTGGAAGTCTACCCCATGGTGGTTACCGAACGCGGCGTGTTGGGTGCCGTGCAATCGTTTTTGAAGGACGTTTCCCTGTTGGTGGTGATGATCCCCCCCGGACTGCGCCGCAACACCGGCTCGGATTACGTATTGAAGATGTCCTATTTGTTAGAAGAAATCGGGAGGGCGGGAACCCCGCGTTGCATCTTTATCAGCAGTACTTCGGTGTATGGCGATGCCCAAGGGGAAGTAACCGAAGCCCACCCCCCAAAGCCCGATACCGAAGCAGGACGGCAATTGCTGCAAGTGGAGCAGTTGTTCTTCAATTCCGATTTTGAAGCTACCATTGTGCGCTTTGGCGGTTTGTTGGGCGGAAGCCGGCAGCCTGTGCGCTACTTGGCCGGCCGTAAAAACCTGAGCGGGGGCGATGCCCCTGTAAACCTCATCCACCGCGAGGATTGTATTGGCATCCTGCTGCGCATCATCAAACAGGGCTTGTTTGGGCACATCTTCAATGCCGTGTACCCGGCCCATCCCCCCAAGAAAATCTATTATGCCGAAAAGGCCTTGGCCATGGGCCTGGAAGCCCCTTCCTACAGCCCCGAAGGCCTGCAGGTGTATAAGGAAGTGCACTCGGTAAACGTTCCCGAAATCCTGGATTACCCCTTCCAAAAGGAGATTTAATTGCGTATCTTTAAACGTTCAATACCAACCCTATGAAGTTTTTGCCACCCCTTTGTTCCTTATGGATATCCCTATTGTTTCTTGCCACCACATTTCCTTCCTTCGGACAGTCGTACGATGAAAGCCTGTATGGGGCTTTGGAATACCGCCTCCTCGGTCCCTTCCGAGGGGGGCGTAGTGCAGCCGTAACGGGCGTTCCTAACAAACCCAACCTCTTTTACTTCGGAGCCACAGGGGGTGGGGTATGGCGTACCCAAAATGGGGGCCGCACCTGGGAAAACATCTCCGATGGGTATTTTGGGGGTTCCATTGGAGCCATCGAAGTGGCCGAGGACGATCCCAACGTGCTCTACGTGGGTGGGGGCGAACAGACCGTGCGCGGGAATGTCTCCTCGGGCTACGGGATGTGGAAATCGGTCGATGCCGGGAAGACCTGGACGAAGGCGGGATTGGAAAAAAGTCGCCACATCCCCCGCATTGCCACCCATCCCAAAAACCACAACATCGTGTATGCCGCCGTGTTGGGCGACCTCTACAAGCCCACCCAAGACCGGGGCGTGTACAAGAGCTTAGACGGAGGCACTACCTGGAAACGGGTGCTCTTTGCCAACGAAAATGCCGGGGCTACCGACCTTACCCTGGACCCCAACAATCCGCGCATCCTGTATGCTTCTACTTGGAACGTGCGTCGTACCCCGTATAGCCTCAGCAGTGGCGGGGAGGGTTCGGCCCTTTGGAAAAGCACCGACAGTGGGGAAACCTGGAAGGAAATTTCCAAAAACAAAGGCTTCCCAACCGATACCTTGGGCATCATCGGCGTGACCGTATCTCCCTTAAACAGCGAACGGGTGTGGGCCATTGTAGAAAACAAGGAGAAGGGGGGAGTGTACCGCAGCGACGATGGGGGTGCTACCTGGGAACAGGTAAACAGCGACCGCAGCCTGCGGCAGCGCGCCTGGTATTACACCCGCATTTATGCCGACACCAAAGACGAGAATACCGTATACGTCCTTAACGTGAGTTACCACAAAAGTACCGATGGTGGGAAGACCTTCAAATCGTCTTATGCCCCTCATGGCGACCACCACGACCTCTGGATTGCGCCCGAGGATGCCATGCGCATGATTATGGGCGACGATGGTGGAGCGCAAATAAGCTATGACGGCGGAGAAACCTGGAGCACCTACCACAACCAACCCACAGCCCAGTTTTATCGGGTCACAACGGACAATGCCTTTCCGTACCGTATTTACGGAGCCCAACAGGACAATTCCACTGTGCGCATCCCTTACCGCACCGAGGGCTGGAGCATTGGTGAAGACGATTGGGAAGACACTGCCGGGGGTGAAAGTGCCCACATTGCCGTGGACCCTGAAAATCCCGACATTGTGTATGGCGGTAGCTACGACGGCTTCCTCACCCGGGTAAACCACAAAACGGGAACGGTGCGCAGCATCAGTGTGTGGCCCGACAACCCCATGGGGCATGGGGCCGAGGATTTCAAGTACCGCTTCCAGTGGAACTTTCCCATTTTCTTTTCGCCCCACGACCCCAAAGTGCTCTATACCGCCTCCAACCATTTGCACAAAACCACCAACGAGGGGGAAAGCTGGGAACTCATCAGTCCCGACCTTACCCGCAACGACGCTTCCAAGCTGAAATCCTCCGGAGGGCCCATTACCCAAGACAACACCTCGGTGGAATACTACTGCACCATCTTTGCGGCGGCGGAATCGCCCAAAACGCCAGGGCTCTTGTGGACCGGCAGTGATGACGGCTTGGTGTTTGTTTCCCGCAACGGCGGCAAGGACTGGACCAATGCAACCCCCAAGGGCATGCCCGAGTGGATGATGATCAACAGCGTGGAGCCCTCACGTTATAATGAGGGCACGTGTTATATTGCGGGGACCCGGTACAAATCGGGCGACTATGCCCCTTACCTCTACAAAACCACCGACTATGGAAAGACCTGGAAGAAAATCACCACGGGCATTCCTGCCGAGCATTTCACACGGGTGGTGCGCGAGGATGGAAAGCAGCAAGGATTGTTGTACGCTGGTACCGAGGCAGGCATGTACATTTCCTTTAATGATGGCGAAAGCTGGCAACCCTTCCAACTGAACCTGCCCATCGTGCCCATTACCGATTTGGCTTGTAAGGACAACAACTTGATCGTGGCCACCCAGGGCCGCAGCATGTGGGTTGTGGACGACCTTACGGTACTACACCAACTGGCCGCTGCCAAGGGCAAAGGGAATTTCCTCTACAAGCCCCGCGACACCTACCGTATGGACGGGGGGTACAACAAGGGCTCCCTAACGGCAGGCACCAACCATCCCGACGGGGTGATGGTGTATTACAACCTGGAAGATCCAGAAGACAAGGACATCCGCCTCAGTTTTTTGAGCCTTCAGAACGATACCATCAAGACCTTCAGCACCAAAGCGAAGAAAGATAAACTGGAAGTAAAAAAGGGCAGCAACCTCTTTGTGTGGGACACCCGTGGGGACGGGGCCGAAAAACTGGACGGCATGATCCTGTGGTGGGCGAGCTTGGAAGCCCCTAAGGCCGTGCCCGGTATTTATAAAGTGGTGTTGGAGGTGGGGGACGAAATCTTGTCCCAAAACTTCGAGATCGTTCCCGATCGCAACGCCGAAACCGACATCCCGGGCATGCAGCGGCAGTTCGATTTCATCACCGAAATCAATGTCACGGTGGACAAGGCACACCAGTCCATCAAAAAGATACGGAACATCAATGCCCAACTGGAGGCCTTTCAGAAGCAGTACCAAGACCAGGAATCGGTGAAGGAGTTGGTGGACAAGGCCAAAGGCCTATCGGAACAGTTTTCCAACATCGAAAAGGCCTTGTACCAAACCCAGAACCGCAGCGGGCAGGATCCCTTAAACTTCCCCATCAAACTCACCAACAAGCTAGCGCATTTGAACAGTTTGGTGAGCATGGACGATTTCCCGCCCACCCGGCAGGATGTGCTGGTAAAGGACGAATTGACCCAGCAGATCAATGCCCAATTGGTGCAGTTTGACCAGTTGGTCTCGGAGGAGGTACAGGACTTCAACGCCCAGTTCAATGCTTTGAAGCTGGACTATTTGTTTGTGGAGGAGGAAAAGTAATAAAGCTTGTTTCAAAAAGTAGTGTTGGGAAATCGACAATAGGTATCTTTGCACCAAAGATTCCACATGGCCTATTACTACCTGAAATCCTTGCACCTCATCTTCGTGATTACCTGGTTTGCGGGCCTGTTCTACATTGTGCGACTGTTTGTGTACCAAATCGAAGCCTTCCATAAGCCATCCCCCGATAAGGAAATTCTGGGGGCGCAATTGAAATTGATGGCCAAGCGCTTGTGGTACATCATTACCTGGCCCTCCATGATCCTGGCCATTGGCTTTGCCCTTTCCCTATTGGTCATACGCCCCTTTTACCTCACCGATACGTGGATGCAGGTGAAGTTGGGCATGGTGGTCCTGCTCATTGCCTACCATTTTAAGTGCCAGGTCATCTTTAAGAACCTACAGAACGATCGGGTGAAATACAGTGCCAATTTCATGCGGCTCTTCAACGAGGGGGCTACCCTTTTGCTGTTTGCCATTGTCTTCATCGTCATCCTCAAACACGCACTTAATTGGGTCTACGGCACGGTAGGCCTTCTCGCATTGGCCCTGTTACTTATGATGGGCTTTCGCCTTTACAAACGACTTCGGGAACGGAAAAAATGACTTACGGATACGGTCTTTTTTTGAATTTATCATTTGTACTTTGACATTTCCCCGCTTTTGGTGCAATTATTGTTATCTTCCGATGACGAAACGGATTTATGAAATTATACAAGTCCTTACGCTTCCGCATTTTTCTGTCCATGCTCCTGCTGCTGGTACTTACCTTTGTGGCCCTTTCGGTGCTTACGGGGATCCAATACAAGGAAGAAGCCGAAGACTACCACCGGGAACGACTGCTGCGCAAGGAAGCCAATATCAAGGAAAACATCAATTACGTCCTTAAGAATACCACCTATCCCGTGGAGACGGACATGATCCCCCTCATCTTCAAGACCAAGATCTATGAGATTAAGGACATCCACAATCTCGAAATCCACCTTTACGATTTTGAGGGAAATCTGTTGAAGTCGTCCCGGGCTTCGTTTCTGAAGGATACTTCCTATGCCAAGCTTTCCACACGGATCCTGAAGTACCTGGAAGACTCCCCTACCAAAAGCTATATCTATTCCTTTGAGGAAGACGGCCAGCAATACCAATCGTCGTTTTCCTACCTCACGGATGCTTCCTTCAAGCCCTTGGCCATCCTGAACCTACCCTACATCGAGGACGATGGCTTTATGACCAAGGAACTGCGGGAAAACCTGAAGCGTGCGTCCATTGTATACGGCTTCATGCTCTTTATTGCCATTGGGCTGGCGTACATCCTTTCCAAGTACATCACGCGATCGCTGCAAACTGTTACCGAAAAGATTACCGAAACCCGCTTGAACAAGCGCAACAAAAAAATTTCGCTTCAAACCAATACCTCCCAGGAAATCGAGACCTTGGTAGAGGCCTACAACGGTATGATTGACGAGTTGGAAGTGAGTGCCGCCCAACTGGCCAGCAATGAACGGGAAGCGGCTTGGCGCGAAATGGCCAAACAGGTGGCGCACGAAATCAAGAACCCCTTAACGCCCATGCGACTGTCGGTACAGAGTTTTCAACGGAAATTTGATCCCGAAGATCCCAACATTTCCGAAAAGGTGCAGGAATTCAGCAACACCCTCATCCAGCAAATCGATACCTTAAGCTCTATTGCTTCGGCCTTTTCTACCTATGCCAAGATGCCGGCCCAACAGGACGAAACGCTGGACGTGGTAACCATTACCAAATTGGCCTTGGATATCTTCAACGAAGAATACATCTACTTCTTTTCCGACGAAAAGGAAATTATTTCCACTTTCGACCGTACGCAATGGATTCGGGTCATCACCAATTTGGTGAAGAACAGCATCCAGGCCATCGAAAAGAAAGACCCCGAATCCCCTCGGGTAGAAGTACGGGTATTTACCGAAAACCAAAAGATTTTCGTGACCGTTTCGGACAATGGTTCGGGCATTGCGGAAGAGCACAAGTCCAAGGTCTTCGAGCCCAAGTTTACGACCAAATCGAGCGGTATGGGTCTTGGTTTGGCGATGGTAAAAAACATTGTGGAAACCTACGGCGGGACAATTTCACTTCAATCCGTTGAGCGCAAGGGAACAACTTTTACCGTGTGCATCCCCTTAGACGACTAGGGTTTTTTGTACCTTTAAGGCAACTCTAAAACCAACCCATGAAACCCACCTCCTACGAAAACATCCTTGTGGCATTTGAAGAGGGCGTGAAAACGATTACCATCAACCGTCCCACCAAACTCAACGCCCTGAATATTGCCACCATCAAGGAATTGCACCATGCCTTCAAAAAAGCCGAGAAAGACCCAGACACTAAAGTGATCATTGTTACGGGCAGTGGGGAAAAAGCCTTTGTGGCCGGCGCGGACATCAGTGAGTTTGCCGATTTTTCGGTGAGCCAAGGGGAGCAATTGGCCGCGCAGGGACAGGCATTGCTTTTCGACTTTGTGGCCTATTCGTCCACGCCCATCATTGCAGCAGTAAATGGCTTTGCCTTGGGCGGAGGTTTGGAACTGGCCATGGCGGCCCATTTCCGCATTGCCAGCGACAATGCCAAAATGGGGCTCCCGGAAGTCTCCCTGGGTGTCATTCCGGGCTATGGCGGCACCCAGCGATTGCCCCAATTGGTCGGAAAGGGCCATGCTTTGGAACTCATCATGACTGCCGGGATGATCGATGCCCAACAGGCTTTGCAAATTGGTTTGGTGAACCATGTTACTACACAGGAGGAGTTGCTCCCTTTGGCCAGAAAATTGGCCGATAAAATCAAGAAAAACTCCTCCGTGGCCATTGCTGCTGCCATTGAAGCCGTAAATGCCGGTTATGAGGATGGTGAAAATGGTTTCGATGCCGAGATTACCGCTTTCGGCAAATGCTTTGGTACAGCCGATTTTGTGGAGGGTACCCAAGCCTTTCTGGAAAAGAGAAAACCAAATTTCCCAGGAAAGTAATAGGACTTATTCCATAATATATTGGAATTATTCCACTATATTTTTTATCTTTGAAGGACCTCAATCTTTCAAAGCATGCCTTCCCAACCCATCAAGGGCCGTGGTGCCCAAAAACAGGTTCACAACAAATTTTTTGAACATCGCCACGATACGCTGGACGAGTACCTCAACTTTTGTGAAGTGGAAGGCGAAACCGCCGATACCAACAAAACCAAGTACATCGAGGTATTCCCGAAGACTTTTGTAAACAAGGTAGAGAGTCCCGACATTGGGATGGGGTATTCAGCCAATCCTTATCAAGGTTGCGAGCACGGCTGTGTGTATTGCTATGCCCGAAACAGTCATGAATATTGGGGCTATGGGGCAGGGCTCGATTTTGAGCGCAACATTTTAGTGAAAAAAAACGCGCCCCAATTGTTGGAGGAAACCCTGCAGCGCAAGAATTGGCAGGGGGATACCATCGTGTTTTCCGGAAATACGGATTGTTACCAACCCATCGAACGGAAACTGGAAATCACGCGCGAGTGCTTAAAACGCATGTTCCAATGGAAAAACCCCACGGGCATCATCACTAAAAATGCCTTGATCTTAAGGGATTTGGACATCTTGAAGGAAATGGCCAAATACCAAACCATTGTGGTAAGTATCTCCATCACTTCCTTGAAAGAATCGACCAGACGATTGTTGGAGCCTCGAACCTCGAGCATCCAAAACCGACTGAAAGCCGTTGAAATCCTATCCTCCCACAACATCCCGGTCAATGTGATGATAGCGCCCGTCATTCCGTCGCTGAACAGTCATGAAATCCTTCCCCTCATTGAAAAAGTAGCTTCTTTGGGCGCCCAGAGTGTTGCGCATACAGTGGTTCGGTTGAACGGACAAATTGCGACCATTTTTGAAGACTGGGTGCGCAAGACCCTGCCCGACCGTGCCGATCGGATCCTGCACCAAATTGCGGAATGCCACGATGGGAAACTCAACGACAGCCGATGGGGAAAACGCATTAAAGGGGAGGGCATTGTAGCCCAGCAGATTGCCGATACCATGGCCTTGGGAAAGAAACGTTTTTTGAGCGGGAGGAAAATCGCCCCAATGGACCGAAGTCATTATTTACAATTGAAGGACCCCCAGATGAAGCTATTTTAAACGACTTTGGATTTGATCAGCGCCTCTAGCTTGTCAATCAATTCTTGAGTGCCATAATCCGAGACCTTGAATGCTGGATGCACATAAAAAGTGAGGTGGGTAAACATGGGGATGGGGAATAAGCCGTAACGTTGCAGTTTCCAGGAGTTATTGATGGAAATGGGCAATACATGGGCCTCTGGTGCATGTTCGAAAAGCGTAAGCAATCCTTTGCGATGGAATTTCTTGGGTTTGCCATCCCTACTTCGGGTACCTTCCGGAAAAATGACCATGCTTCGATGGTATTTTGAAATGTACTGAGCGGCTTTTATGATTTCGCCGGTGGCTTGATCGGGATTGTTGCGATCAATCAAAACCGAGCCTCCCTTCCTTAGATTGTAGGACACGGTTGGAATGCCCTTGCCCAACTCTTTTTTGGAAATGAACTTAGGATGAATTTTCCGAAGGAACCAAATAATAGGAGGAATGTCCCACATGCTTTGATGGTTGGAAACGATGATGATAGGAACATTCCTTGGAATGGGAGCGCTCTTTTGAAACCGGATGGTGGTACCCAATACATGTAAGATAACGACCAAAAGCCCGTTGAAAATACCCACGCTACGTTTCTGGGCAGCATACCCAAAGAGTCTCATGCAAATCCTTTGGATGGGATCAAAAACGAGCAACAGCAACCCAAACAACAAGTAAAAGATTGCTGAAAAAGGATAGCTTATGAGTTTCAACAGGACCTTCATGTACTTCAAAAATAAAAAAACCGCCTCGAATTTCGGGCGGTATTAATTATCGTTTTTCACGAAATGCTAGCAATATTCGTTGAAGGCCGCTTTGAGGTTTTCGGCAATCATTTCGGCGCTACGTCCCTCGATATGGTGACGCTCCAACATATGCACCAATTCCCCGTCCTTGAACAAAGCCATGGAGGGAGAGCTTGGGGGGAAGGGCACCATCAAGGCTCGGGCAGCATCTACCGCTTCAAAATCGACTCCTGCAAATACCGTTACCAAACGATCGGGAGTTTTGGCATTTTGAAGGGAAAGCCGAGCGCCTGGTCTGGCATTGGCAGCGGCACAACCGCAAACGGAGTTGACCACGACCAAAACCGTTCCATCCTGATGGATGGCTTCATCTACTTCATCGGCTGTAAAAAGTTCGGCAAAACCAATTCGGGTCAGATCTTCACGCATGGGCTTTACCAATTCTGCTGGGTACATATTCTTGTTTTTAAAGTGTAACAATGAGACGGCAAAGATAACCAATTTAGGCATGAAAGTTCTTAAAACTATCTAAAGACTTTAGCATTATTGGCTATCTTTGGCCTAACAATTAATTTATGGATTTCACTGAATGATACGTTGGTTTTTGGCCATTTTGGGATATACCTTTTTTCGATTCCCTGGAGCAATCCTAGGGTTTATTGTTGGAAGTTTGCTTGATGGTGTCAATTGGGGAAAGTCTACCTCTGGAGGAGGAAACCGATCATTTAGCCAGCAAAAGGATCGCGTAACCCCGGCCGATTTTGAACTCAATCTACTGTCCTTGGCCTCTCTCGTCATCAAGGCCGATGGCACGGTAAATCAAAGTGAACTGGATTATGTAAGGCACTATTTTGTACAGGCCTATGGGAAGGATCGGGCCAATGCCACTTTTAAGGTGTTCAATGAAGTCATCAAAAATAGAGGTATTTCGGCAGCACACATTGGTATTCTCTTTCGACAGCGCATGCGCTACGAATCGCGGTTGCAAGTCTTGCACTTTCTGTTCAGTATTGCAAAGGCCGATGGATACGTTTCGAACCCGGAGGTTCAGGAAATTTCCAAGATTGCGGGGTTCATGAGTATACAGATGCGCGATTTTGAAAGCATCAAGGCCATGTTCTTCAGCAATCCTGATAGCGCTTATAAAATATTGGAAGTGGAAAGGGATGCTTCCATTTCGGACATCAAAAAGGCCTATCGCGAAATGGTGAAAAAATACCACCCAGACAAATTGCAGCACATGGATGAAGTGTATCGAAAAGGTGCTGAAGAAAAATTCCGCAAGGTTCAAGAAGCCTACGAACAATTGCAAAAAGAAAAAGGTTTTTAGTAAGGATTTTACTTGCGGCACTACTAAAAACCCATGGAAAAAACATTCATAGTATTCGTCTGTCTCTTTAGCAGTTTGTTGCTGCAATCGCAAGAAAATTTCAACACCAAAAAAGGCATCGCCATCGATGGGTATGACGTGGTTTCTTATTTTGAAGGAAAGGCTGAAAAAGGCAGTGATCAATTCAGTGCAGTCCATGAGGGGGTTACCTTTTGGTTTACCAATGAAGCGCACCAAATGGCCTTTCAAGAACATCCAGACCAATACGTCCCTCAATACGGTGGTTATTGCGCCTATGCCATGGCCAAAAATGGTGCAAAGGTTTCCATCAACCCCAAAACGTACCTTATTACAGATCACAAGCTTTATCTTTTCTACAACAGTTGGGGTACCAACACCCTCAAAAAGTGGCAAGAGGAAGATCCCGAGGCACTGAAGGAGGCTGCCGATGAACATTGGGAACACCAATAAAATTAGATAATACACAATCATTAACAAAAAGATGGTTATTATTTTAGATTTGTCTAAAAATATTTTTACCTTTGCCTTATGTTTACATTGGCCGAGGAAAATTATTTGAAGACCATTTACCACCTAGAATCCCTTTTCGGTGAAGGAGTGAGTACCAATGCCATTGCGGAAAAATTGGAAACCAAGCCCTCCTCGGTGACCGACATGGTTCAGAAGTTGGCCGATAAAAAGCTGCTTACCTACATCAAATACAAAGGGACCTCCTTGACGGATTTGGGTAAGAAGGAGGCTACCAACATCATTCGAAAACATCGTTTGTGGGAAGTGTTCCTTTTGGAAAAACTTCAGTTTCAATGGCACGAAGTTCATGAGATTGCCGAGCAATTGGAGCACATCCAATCCGAAGAGCTCGTCGATCGCCTCGATGCCTTCTTGGGTTATCCCACTACCGATCCCCACGGCGATCCCATTCCGGACAAAAACGGGTACTTTAAGGCAACCGATAAGAAACTGTTGGCCTCCATGAAGGTCTCCGAACAAGGAATTTGTGTTGGCGTAAAAGACTCCGACGATGAATTCCTTAAATACCTAGACAAGAAAAACATCGCCATTGGCTCAATGATTACCCTATTGGCCAAGGAAGACTTTGACCATTCACTCCACATCAAAGTGGACGATCATTCGTTCTTCATTACAAAGGCCATTTCCGAAAACCTCTTTGTGAAAAGCCATGAATCTGAGTAATCCTATACAAAACTTATTGCTTTTTGCAGCCCTGGCCCTATTCCTATATTTATTTTTCAGGCCTGTGAACGGTTGGTATTGGATTATCAAAAACAATCTAAACTCGAACAGAAAAGTGGTCATAGAGGACCTTTTAAAGCAACTCTACACCTCTGAGAATGCGGGCACACTCATCACCACAAACGACCTAACACTTCGACTGAAATACAAAAACCACCAAATTATCGAGGTGTTACAGGAAATGGCCTTAACTGAATTGATTGTCTTGGCTGGCGATCAAATTCAGCTAACACCCCTTGGAAGGGAGTATGCCGTAAAGATTGTTAGGGTTCACCGTCTTTGGGAAAAATATTTGGCGGAAAAAACGGGTTTTGATAAGTCGGAATGGCATCACAGGGCAGAGGATATGGAACACCGTTTGGACCATGAAGCTACCAACGAACTAGCCGTGAAGTTGGGCAACCCCATCTTTGACCCGCATGGAGATCCCATTCCGTCCGAATTGGGGAATATGGCAGAAATTACGGGGAGTTCCATGGTAAATTTGCCTGTGAATACGTTAGGGAAAATCGTTCATATTGAAGACGAACCGGATGTAATCTATAAGCAAATACTTGCCGAAAACATCCACATAGGATCCCAGATCCGTATTGTAGAAAATACAAATAAACGGGTGGTTTTCTATTCGGAAGGAGAAGAGTTTATCTTGGCACCCATTGTGGCTGCCAACCTTACCGTGGAGCCCTTGGATGCCGCCTCAATATTGGAGGAAGACGCCGTTCGTTTATCGAGTTTACAACAAAATGAAATGGCCGAAATCCTCGGGATCTCAAAAGAATGTCGGGGCGAAAGCCGTAGGCGTCTTTTGGATTTGGGATTTGTAAGGGGTACTCCCATCCAGATAGATTTGGTGTCACCCTTAAGCGATACCAAAGCCTATCTTGTAAAAGGTTCTTCCATTGCATTGCGTACCGACCAAGCGGCCAAAGTACTGATTAAAAAGCTAGGATGATGGAAAGCAAAAATTTAAAATCAGCTTGTGAAAGCTGCCCGCAATACAACCCAAATGGACTCAAAAAATTGGGTGTGGATGTGGAAAAATATGATTTTGTGGTTGCGCTGGCGGGCAATCCCAACACCGGAAAAAGTACAGTATTCAATGCGCTTACCGGATTAAGGCAGCATACCGGAAATTGGCCCGGCAAAACGGTTACACGTGCCGAAGGAGGCTTTCAATACAACGACCAAAAATACAAACTGGTCGATCTGCCGGGTACTTATTCATTACTTTCCACCTCTGAGGACGAAGAAGTAGCAAGGAACTTTATCCTCTTTGGCAAGCCAGACGTGACGGTCATTGTGGTTGATGCAGGTAGGTTGGAGCGCAATTTAAACCTGGTCATTCAAATATTGGAAATTACAAACAAGGCCGTTGTTTGCCTAAACTTGATGGACGAAGCCAAACGCAACCACATAGAAATCAATACCCGTGCCTTGGCCAAGCGTTTGGGAGTTCCTGTGGTAGCTGCCAGTGCGCGTTTTAACGAAGGTATTCCCGAACTCATCAATGTGGTGAGTGAAGTAGCCAATGGAACGATTGTGTGCAAGCCCCATCGCATCAAGAACGTTCCAAAACACATTGACGAAGCTGTAAAAAAATTGAGTGAGGCCCTTAAAAAGCAATTCCCCACACTTCCCAATAGCCGATGGATTGCCTTTCGATTGTTGGAAGGCGACCAACGGGTTTTGGAAGCGTTACGAACAGAAGAATTCAACCCCTCATGAGTGCTGCCGACAAAATCATCGAAATGTCCAATGAGCTCCGCTGGCGACTTGGAAATGAGTTTCACGACGAAATTACGGAAGGCATTTACGCCGATGCCCATGAAATTGTAGCAGAAACAGTTACTACCGATTCCAGAAAAGGCCGAAATGCTGCCGATATTGCTATAGACAAAATCGTTACCAGTAAAATTTGGGGGTTCCCCATCATGTTTTTGATTTTGGCCATCGTACTTTGGATAACCATCATTGGGGCCAATTATCCTTCCTCATGGCTGGCCAGCCTACTTTTGGATACCATTCACCCAGCACTGAAGGACGGTGCAAATTACCTGAACTTTCCTTGGTGGCTTTCAGGGTTTTTGATAGATGGGGTATATTTGGCCTTGGCGTGGGTCATTTCGGTTATGTTGCCCCCAATGGCCATCTTTTTCCCGTTATTTACCTTACTGGAAGACTTTGGATACCTTCCTAGGGTTGCCTTCAATTTGGACTACCTCTTCAAAAAGGCAGGGGCCCACGGCAAACAAGCCCTTACCATGAGCATGGGTTTTGGATGCAATGCTGCTGGTGTGGTGGCTACCCGAATTATTGACAGTCCAAGGGAGCGCTTGATTGCAATTATTACCAACAATTTTTCTTTATGCAACGGACGATGGCCCACCCAAATCCTTATTGCTACCATTTTTATTGGGGCCATAGTCCCCAGTGTATTTTCAGGAGTTGCTGCGGTAGCGGCGGTTATTGGTATAGCCGTTCTAGGCATGGGATTTATGTTTTTTAGTTCCTGGGCATTATCAAAAACCTTATTGAAAGGCGAAGTTTCCACTTTCAACCTGGAGTTACCACCCTACCGGCCTCCCCGATTTTGGAAAACCTTATATACCTCGCTCATTGACCGTACTTTGATTGTACTCTGGCGAGCTATTGTATTTGCGGCACCAGCTGGAGCCGTTATATGGCTTATTTCAAATATTGATATAGACGGTTACAGTATAGCCTATTGGATGATTCATGCTTTGGACGGATTTGGATGGTTATTGGGACTCAACGGAGTGATTTTGGTGGCTTACATTGTGGCCATCCCTGCCAATGAAATTGTTATCCCCACCATTTTGATGCTTACCGTTTTGGTAACCGGCATCCATGCCGGTGAAGGGGCTGGCGTAATGTTCGAGCTGGGTTCGGCTTCAGAAACTGGGGAACTTCTTAGCGCGGGGGGGTGGACTCTGCTTACTGCGATTAACCTGATGCTCTTCAGTTTGCTTCATAACCCTTGCAGTACCACCATTTATACCATCTACAAGGAAACCAAAAGTTTTAAATGGACTACTGTAGCAACATTAATGCCTGTATTTATGGGTTTCGTTGTTACTTTTCTCGTGGCACAATTGTGGCGCATATTCTTCCAATAACCAATGTTTTTAAAAATTGGCACTATTTTTTCTAAATGGAATTCACAAAAGCTTATATCATGAAAAATCATTTGCTCCTATTACTGTGTGTGTTTTCGCTTACAGCAGTAGCACAGGATTCTCTGCTCGAAGCTCCTAAAATTGCCATTCGGATGCATGTTGGCGAAACGATTCAACTTAAGGGAAATCGTATTACTTTTTTAGCGGTAACCGAAGATTCCCGGTGTCCAAAAAATGTGAATTGCATTTGGGCAGGCAGGGCGATCGTTTTATTGAAAATTACGGATGTGTCTGGAATGACTTCAGAAAAATCCATCATCATTGGCCAAACCAAACCCAACGAATCCAAAACAAAGGTTTTGCTTGAAAAAGAGGATTACACTTTTGAAGCTATTGCTCTAACACCCTATCCCGTTTATGAAGAAGAAATGGCGCCCTACACCTTACTCATCTCCGAAAAGAAGGTAGATTAATGGCATTGGCAGTCTTTCTTGCCACACTTGGTTTTTCCACCATCCAAAGTTCCTGTGGTTTTTTTTGGGGATTCAACGAGGGGGTTCCAAACAAATTTCTTGAGAAGGTACCCCAAAGCAACACCAAAAATCAATAGGACCAAAATTGTTTGCATGCCCCAAAATTACTTCAAAAATTGATATGCTGCAAGTGCCACCACATAGGCCAAGGCACTCATAAAAACCAATTGCCACAGCGGCCATTTCCAGCTGTTGGTCTCCCTTCGTACAATAGCCAAGGTGCTCATGCACTGCATGGCAAAAGCGTAAAACAACAACAAAGAGACCCCGCTGGCGAAATTAAATCGTGGGGTTCCCAAAATGGGATTGGTCTCGGCGGCCATCCTATTTCGGATGGTTTCTTCTTCGTCACTTCCCACACTGTAAATGGTTGCTAAAGTTCCTACAAATACTTCCCGTGCCGCAAAAGAGCTGATGATGGCAATCCCGATTTTCCAATCGTACCCTAATGGGGCGACTGCGGGTTCCAATCCTTTCCCAATAATCCCGATGTAGGATTTCTCCAATTTAAAAGCCTCAATTTCCATATTCAATGCTTCATCGGTAAGGTTGTTGGAAGCGTATTGGGCTTTTACAATAGATTCGGCATGGTTGAAATCGCCTGGGCCATACGATGCCAAGACCCAAAGAATGATGGAAATCGCCAAAATGATTTTCCCAGCTCCCCACACAAACGACTTGGTTTTTTCGACCACCGTAATCAGCACATTTTTTGGCAAAGGCACTTTGTAGTTCGGCATTTCAATCACAAAGAACGACCGACTTTTTATTTTAAGGAATCGGTTCAATAAGTAGGCTGAAAACAATGCCGCCCCAAACCCTAGTAGGTACAAAAACATCAAAGTAAGCCCTTGAAGGCTAAAAATCCCCAACACTCTTTTTTCGGGAATGATCAGGGAAATGATGATCAAGTAGACCGGTAAGCGTGCAGAGCAGGTGGTGAATGGCGTGACCAAAATGGTGATGAGGCGCTCTTTCCAATTTTCGATATTCCGTGTGGCCATAATGGCTGGAATGGCACAAGCTGTACCCGAAACCAAAGGGACTACACTTTTACCACTCAATCCAAATCGACGCATGATGCGATCCATTAAAAATACCACCCTACTCATATACCCGGATTCTTCGAGCACCGAAATAAATAGAAAGAGGAAGGCAATTTGAGGGATGAAAATAACGATGCCCCCCAATCCGGGGATGATGCCTTCCGCCACCAAATCGGTCAAGTCCCCAGGCGGTAGCGCATGCTTGCTCCAATCGCTGAGCGACGCAAAAGAGGCATCGATAAAATCCATTGGGTAGCTACTCCAATCAAAAATGGCCTGAAAAATAAGGAGTAAGATGGCAAAAAAAATGACATAGCCCCAAATTTTGTGGGTCAATACCCGGTCGAAACGACTCCTAAGGTCTTTGGCATTGGCATGGTCCACAAAAACACTTTCCTTGAGAATATCATTGATAAATTGGTACCGTTTGATGGTTTCCTTTTGTTGTAAGCGTTTCAGGTTGCTTTTGGATTCAATCTGAAAAGTACCCACCCCTTTGAGGTCATTGCGGTCCAATTTCCCAAAATTGACATCTTGGGTAATTACCAACCATAGCTTGTATACCTCCTGATTGGGAAAAGCCTTTTTAAGGCGCTCAAAATATTCAGGGGCAATTACTGAGGCATCCATACAAGGCTTTGTAGAAATGCTCTTATAATTGGCAATCAGTTCTTTCAGCAAATCAAAACCTTCATTTTTGCGCGAACTGATCAGTGCTATCCTCGTTTCCAACTGCCGTTCCATGGTATTTACATCAATGGAAATCGCTTTTCGGGCCATGCGGTCGGCCATGTTGATGGCCAAAATGGTTGGAATGCCCAAATCCTTAATTTGTGTAAATAAGAGGAGGTTGCGTTTCAGGTTTTCGACATCACAGACGACAATGGCTACATCGGGAAAGTCCTTATCGTTTTTGTTCAGCAACAATTCAATGACCAGATTTTCGTCGATGGAAGAAGCATTTAAGCTGTAGGTCCCCGGCAAATCGTGTATGTGTGCTTTTTTGCCGCGTTCCAGCTTACAAATGCCTTCTTTCTTTTCAACAGTGATGCCGGGGTAATTCCCTACTTTTTGGTTGAGGCCCGTCAATCGGTTAAATACCGAGGTTTTTCCAGTGTTGGGATTCCCAATTAATGCAACATTGATTTGTTTGGGCATGGATTATGGAATCAATTCAATTTGGATTGCTGCAGCTATTTCCCTGCGGATGGCCAAGTGGCTGCCATTGATGTTAAGATAGAGTGGGTCGCTAAAAGGAGCCAATTGTACCAAAGTAACTTCGTTACCGGGCAGGCATCCCATTTCCAGAAGCTTGAGAGGAACCAAATCGATGGAAAACTCCTTGATGATTCCCTTTTCCCCTTTTCGAAGCGATGCGATGGTTGGCATTGTTCTTATTTAGACTGATTTTAAACAATACAAATGTAACAAAAAAATTGGCTTAAATATGGGGGTTAATCTTCTTTTTCCAAAACACGGATGTCTTCCAACAATTGCTTAATGGCCTCAGGATCGGTTCCATTATAAAACCCGCGAATGCGCTTTTTTTTGTCGACCAACACAAAATTTTCGGTATGCACCAAATCGTAAGGATTGTAGGGAACGTCCTTGGCTACCAGGTAGGATTTTCGGGCCAAATCATAAATTTCCTTTTTAGCCCCAGTAACCAGGTTCCATTTGGCATCGTTTACCCCTTTCTTCAAGGCATAGCGTTTCAATTGGGCCACCGAATCTATTTCGGGGGTGACGGTGTGGGATAAGAGCAGGACTTCCTGGTCGTCCTTCAGGGCTTCCTGAACCTCTGCCATGTGGCCCGTCATGATGGGGCAAATCGTGGTGCAAGTGGTAAAAAAGAAATCGGCCACATAAATCTTGTCTTTGTAATGGTCTTGAGTAATGGTATCTCCATTTTGGTTCACCAACCGGAAATCGGCAATGGTATGGTATTTTTTTACATGCTGAAGGGTGCTGTCCACCAATTCGGTACTCACGTCATTGGGTTGGTACACTTTGAGTGTCCTTTTTGGGGAAAGCACTTGGTAAATTGCAAAAACGATGATGGCCGAGAGTACCAGCATGACGATTCCAAAGAATTTGTATTTGGCAAAGAATTTCAGCATTTGGAAATTTTAAACAAAGGTACTGCCTCAAAAAAAATCACAAAAGCAGTAACAGTTAAAACTTTGGTAATACTAATGGTGCTCGTTGGTTTTATTTTTTTAACAAGGCGTAAAGCCTTACATTTGTCGTTCAATTTTTAGCACTGTTGCAATGAGTCCATTTGCGGTGAAAGCCATCCAATTATTGCTGAGCCTTTCCATTTTGATTGTCCTCCACGAAATGGGGCATTTTATTCCGGCCAAACTGTTCAAGACCCGGGTGGAAAAATTCTTCTTGTTTTTTGATGTAAAATTTGCCCTGGTAAAAAAGAAAATCGGGGAAACTGTTTATGGTATAGGTTGGTTGCCGCTGGGAGGTTACGTGAAAATTGCCGGGATGATCGACGAAAGCATGGATAAGGAGCAAATGGCAGGGCCACCACAACCTTGGGAGTTCCGCAGCAAGCCCACTTGGCAACGCCTCATCATTATGCTGGGTGGTGTAACGGTAAACATCATCGTTGGATTTGTGATTTATATGAGCATCCTTTATTTCTACGGCAGGGATGTCGTGACCCGCGATGACATGCCTGAAGGGTTTGCGGTAAATGAAGCCTTCCACACTTATGGATTTCAGGATGGGGACGTAGTGTTGAAAGTGAATGGAGAGGATTTCCCTTACTTGGATCAGTTGAACAAAAATCTATTCCTTAGGGATGTAAAGAACATGGAAGTACGGCATCAAGATGGAACCGTAGAAACCCTTTCCCTTCCTGAGGATATTGGTACCGAAATGTTTCAAAAGGATATCCTGAAGCCTTTTGAACTCATGCGGAACCCAATAGTTGATACCGTGGCTACCAATTTTCCTGCAGCAAAAGCTGGATTCCAAAAGGGGGATTCCATTGTGGCAGTAAATGGGCAGGCCATTCGGTATTGGCACCAATTTACCAATGGCATCAGTAAGGATTCTACCCAAACCAACCAAGTAGTTGTTTCACGAGAGGGAATGTTGGACACGCTTTCCGTTTCCGTAAATGGCAAAGGCATCATTGGGGTTAACAATTTTGGGAATGAATGGTTGGACCGAGGAACCCACCTCAAATACACTTTTGGGGAAAGCATCGCCTCCGGGTTTGGTTTTGGATACAATATCTTGAAGGATTATGTAAAGCAATTCAAGTACGTTTTCACAACCAAGGGCGCCTCGCAGGTGGGTGGTTTTGGCGCCATTGGCAATCTGTTCCCAGACCAGTGGGACTGGTTGAGCTTCTGGCAGACCACGGCATTAATTTCCATTATCTTGGCATTTATGAACGTCTTGCCCATCCCAGCCTTGGATGGGGGCCATGTGATGTTTTTACTGTATGAAATGATTTCCGGTAAGAAACCCAGCGATAAATTTATGGAATACGCCCAGATGATCGGTTTCTTTTTATTGATAGCCTTGGTGTTGTATGCCAATGGCAATGATATTTACCGTTGGCTCTTCAAGTAAAAAAATAAGGGATTCTTTTTTGTGTGGGCAAAAAATAATCTATATTTGCATCCGCTAAAAAAGCGATGATTTTCCTCCTTAGCTCAGTTGGTTAGAGCATCTGACTGTTAATCAGAGGGTCGTTGGTTCGAGCCCAACAGGGGGAGCAGTTTTTGAATCCAGTCGAAAGACTGGATTTTTTGTTTTGAACAGGTTGTGTCCGAACGCAACGACCCGCCCCGCGGCAGGCTGGCCCCTTCGCTAAAATGTCCGCTTGTCATTTTCTTTACGCTCGGTCCGGTTCGAGCCCAACAGGGGGAGCAAAGCGACACCAAAGCCATCCACGAACGTGGGTGGCTTTTTTCTTTGGGAAGGGTTGGGCGAGAAGTTTATCCTGAGTGTAACTGAAGGAGGCAACAGAAGAGCAAAACAACAAGAAATCCAACAAAAAAAGAAGGATTAATTGCTTCATATAAAAACCAAATTAATAGGTTAATCAATCCAAACCATCGCTTTCCAACCATCTAGAGGGCGACTTACCGGTTTGCTTTTTAAAATTCCGGTAAAAGGTCGCCGCACTTATATAGCCTACCTCTCCTGCAATGGCTTCAATGGTGTATAAATTGTTTTCTGCTTTTTTTAGCATTCGCATGGCCTCGTTAATTCTATGGAAATTTATGAATTCGTGAAAAGATTGAGAATTTTCCTTATTAAGAAATTCGGAGAGCTGATGTGATGTTATGGAAAGTTTATCGGCAAGCTTGTTGAGATTGATGTCCGGTTCGGTATATATCTTTTTGTTATTCATTAAGTCTTCCAGATCCATTTGGATTTTTTGCTTATCGACATTCGCCAAGTTGGAATTGGTGTATTTGGAAACCACTTCCTTTAGGTCAACATACAGCCAGCTTGGACGGATCATCAATACAAATGCTGTAAGGTGAATGAACAACGTTAATAATACATAAATTAAATTGCTGGTTATCCAAGATATGGATAGACCAAAAATATTGAAAGCAAAAAGGTGGAGAAAGGATCCGATCCCAACAAATACCAAACTGTAATTGATGATTGCAATGAAATTGGAGGTAGAGATATTCTTTTTCCTGATCATGAAAAACAATAAGAGTGGATACACAAGCAATTGCAAATGATACACAAGTTTTGAAATGATGTGAATTAATGTAATGTTTTGCCCACTGCTATACGATAACAGGTATTCCTGTCGTACATCGGCTGGCAAGAAAAAAAAGGGGACATTTAAAATCAAAGAACCTATGAAAGGGATTGTATGCAAGAATATTTTGACCGGACTTACCCTTTTGCCCATTAAAAAGGAACTTGACAAAAGATAGTATAACGGGACCAGCAAAACCCAAATAGAGGAACTCCATCCAATTCCAAAGAAAGCCGATTCTTTATAGAGTATGTAATAATTTGAAGCGGTATAATCGGCACACAGGAATACTATAGAAGCGATTAAAAGAACAATAAAAATCCTTTGTTGTTTTCTTGCTTTTTTTGAAACCAAAAAGTACAACAGTAGAAAGAGGCCCTGAAAAACCCCATAACACAGTATGATTATCCAAAAATTCACGAATACTAATTTAATACAATCTTCGCCAAAATTTTATTGATTACACTAATTATCGTCCAAACCGAATGATCGTAAATCGATCTCTTTTGACATTGATTGCCAACAAATTTTCACCGAAGATTTCTTAAAGTTATTGTTATTCCGCCGAATGAAACAAATTGGGGTATGTAGAAATGGAAAATCTGCCTTCAATCGTGGAAATTTACCCCAAAAATTATAATACATCCTCATGAAACACAACTTATCTAAATTCGTCAATACAGTTTTTCCACAAGGAAGTACGTTGGCCAAAACTGTTTTTATACTTCTAACAGCCTTCTTATCCATTGGCATAAAAGCCCAAACGGTAACTACTTTGGTTCCGGAATTTCCAGGCGATGGAGAGATTTCATTTGACGCCCAAGGGAACATTTATGTAAACGACAGTGGAGAAAATGGCAACCTAGATGGAAAAAGTGTCTATGTAGTAGACCCTATTGATGGCACTTTTAATTTATTTCACGATAATTTACCCGTATGGGTAGTTGGCAGCATGTTCGATCTAAATGGAAATTTGCTGGTAACCGGGTGGTCTGCCGGGACCATCTCCTCGATAACCGCAGATGGCAGTATGCATACCAATATTGTGGGGGGAATCAGTGGAGCTGGCAGTTTGGAGGTCAATGAATTGGGACATATTTTTTGTGCAGAATATTTGACAGACAGTGTACTGGTATTTGATGGGGTTACTAACCCGCCAGTATATGCTACGGAGGGAACGATAGAGCACCCCGCTGGTCTTGCTTATGAACAATCGACAGGAAGGCTGTATGTAAGTAATTGGACCAATAGCACTATTAGCGTTATAGATCCTGTTACCCATCAATCCAGTCAATTTGCAACAATAGGCGTGCCCAATGTTGGCCCCATTAAAATTATTGGAGATTATATGTTGGCCACTTCTCCCCAGTACCATGTAATTTATAAAATTGAAATGGCAAACCCGTCAAACGTGGAACTATTTGCTGGGATTGTTGGCCTCCCAGGAAACCAAGATGGAGCCCTAAGCTTTGCTACTTTTAATACACCAACAGGGATTGGTTCGTTGGACGGCCAAACCGTTTATGTTTCCGAACAATATGAATATGGCACTGGATTGATAACCGGAAGGCTTCGGGTAATCGAAGGGGCAAACCTAGGTATGGGGGAAACAACTCCGGAACCAACCATTTCGATTTACCCCAATCCAGCTTCGAACCAAATCAATATTTCAACAAAATCAAACTTGTCGAATTTTGATTTTAACGATATGAAACTGGAGATCTTCGATGTGTCCGGGAAGTCTCTTTGCTTTCAGACATTAATAACACAACCAAATAGGCTGGCATTGAACATAGAAGGTCTCGGTGAGGGCATGTATTTTTTAACGATTAGCAATGCCAAGAAAGATGTTTCCTATAATTATAAATTCTTAAAGTTTTAGAACATCTCTAAAACAACTATAATGAGCAGCTCTTTTGGCCAGAACTTTTTGCAACAGTTAAAAATTGAACCACTGTCGCTAAATAATTGGAACACGTTTGAAGCATTATTTGGCAGTAAAGGGGCCTGTGGCAATTGCTGGTGCATGAGCTTTAGATTGAATAAAAAAGAATTTGATGTTGGTAAATTTAATGACGGAAATAAAAATGCCATGAAAGCCTTGGTTTGCAATAACCACCCAACGGGAGTTTTGGCTATCTATAACGAAAAAGCGATAGGATGGTGTGCATTAGCACCAAGAGAGGATTTTGTTAAACTTAAAAATTCAAGAGTTCACAAACCCATCGATGAATTGAGAGTTTGGTCTATTCCATGTACTTTTATTGCTCAACCCTATCGCCGTAAAGGATTTTCAGTAGTGTTCTTAAGGAGAATTATTGAATATGCCAGAAGTAAAGACATCAAAGTGCTTGAAGCATACCCAGCGATTCCAACAACGGATAATTTGCCAAGTGCATTTCTATGGGTAGGCATATTTAAGTCTTTTGAAAGAGCAGGCTTTAATATTGTTGACAGAACGTCAAAAAATAGGCCAATGGTTAGGTATGTAATAACAGAGTAACTTTAATTAACATGAAGATTAAGCGATTGGACAACCTGTTTTTGGGAGCCAATGATCTAGAACAAGCAAGGTCCTTCTATACGCAAACATTAGGCCTTGGAATAAAATTCGATTTTAGCCATAATGGGCTTCTGGCGTTTAAAATTGGAGATGATGAACCTGCTATCATCCTCAAGAATTTAGGAAAATACCCCAAAACCCAACCTACTATTTGGTTTGAAGTGGATTCTGTTTGGAAAGCCTATGAAGTATTAAAATCCAAAAAGGTAACATTCTTAAGTGAGCCATTTAAAATCAGTACTGGTTGGGCCGTTGAATTTTTGGACCCTAGCAGCAATAAACTTGGCCTCACCGATTATTTAGCTGATTAATAATGACTCCTAAAAACAAACTGCTGGCAATCTTTTTACTCTTTGCACAAGTTACTGTGTTAGCCCAAGACACCCTAAAAATTAGGGAGAATGATTTAGAGACAAAGCGTATTAAAGAAGGCACAAAACAATACCTGGTTTATATTGAAAAACCCGACAAATCAATCCTTGACCTATCTATCTGGGAACGGACCATTTCTTTTTCAAAATTTGATGATAAAGAAGTAATCATCATTGAGCAAAATTGGAAAAACCAAGATACCACAAGACAGCGCTACGTCCTTTCCATAAATGGGCGGGAATACTTTCAACCCATTTACCATTATTCAAAAAATGGACGAGGCATAATCGAGGCTTTCAATTTTTACCGGGATAAGATTGTTGGAGCAGACACCGTAATGCGTAATTCAAAAAAGGATTTTTTTCTTCAACTCGAAGAACCAACCCTCAACTGGGAATTGGATGTAGAGACTTTTCAGCTACTGCCATTGGAAAATGTGAGGAATTTTCAGCTCAATTTTTACCATCCAGGGAGTAAAAGCGCTCCAGCTTATTACAATTATAGGGTGGTAGGTGAAGAGGAACTAAAAGGCACCGACGGCAAAAGAATCCCTTGTTGGTTGCTCAAAATAGTTTATGAAGAGGGTAGCTATGCAACCTATTGGATTGCAAAAAACACTAGGGAAATGGTGAAGATGGTGGAACATTCAAACGGGATTACGCGCTACAAATTAAAATTGTTATGAATGGAGCTCTATTAAATATTTCAATGCAGCTATTGGCATTGGTATTGGTATTGTTCATTGCTAAGAAGCACAAGCTATCTTTTAAAAATGATATCGGTTTCAAAATGCCCAAAGCAAACCACCTTTTGTTTTGGTTTACGGCATTTGTGCTTCTGATCTACCTTGAAGATTACATCTCGAAAAGTACTGGGAACTCATCCGTTGAATCTTGGAATGGTAAATACAATTCGCTACAAATTATTTGGCGGATCTTGGCCATTGTGGTCTTGGCTCCTATTTCGGAAGAATTGTTGTTTAGGGGCTTGATTTACTTCAAAGTAAAAAAAACACGTTTAAAAATTGTAGGGGCAATCTTCATCCCTGCCTTGTTGTTTGCAATCATACATTTTCAGTATTCGGAACTTCTTACAATAGGATTTATATTTATTGATGGAATTTTTTATGGGTTGGCCAGGCACTATTCCAAATCGGTACTCCTGGCAATACTGCTCCATGCATTTTCTAATTTAGGTGCAATTTTAGAAAGATTATTATGAGAGAGAAAAAGAAGACAGTAACGATGGCTGTCGTAGGTTTAATTATCGGAATGGCAATGAGCATCATTTTCAATAAATCTTCAAACGTCATTGCCCTAATCCCATTAACTGGAGCGTTAGGGGGTTTAATAGGAGCCTTTATTGACAAGAGAAGAAATAAAAAGACCTCTAATTAGAGTGAAAACAATTGGTTTTTTCGCCATTAATTTATTACTGGTAATTGTAATACTTTATAAATTGAAGTATTGATTATCAAAATTTTGCTGTTATCAGTAATACTCCAAAAATTGTATTTTACCGTACTAAAAAAACGCTCGATGACTAAATGTAATGGGCATATCAACCAAGAGTTTAAGGGCATTGAACGGGTTTTTTTGGAAAACTTCTTTAGATATGGGGAAATTGGCGCGAGTTTTTGTGTTTACCACAAACACCAATTGGTCGTGGATATTTGGGGGGGATACAAAAACCTAAAATCCAGGGAATTATGGCAAAGAGATACCGTTGTTCCCATATTCTCAACAACCAAAGCGGTGGCATCCCTTTGTCTGGCTATGTTGCACAGTAAAGGTTTGTTTGAATATGAAGATCCTGTTTGCAATTACTGGAAGGAATTCTCCGCAAATGGAAAAGCCTATATCACCATTGCTCAATTGTTTGGACACCGCGCAGGACTTTCAGCCATAAATACAAAACTCACAAAAGAAATTATTGACAACCCCGTTTTGCTTGATGAATTATTGGCGAACCAAAAACCCTATTGGCCCGTAAATGAATACCAGGGATACCATGTATGGACCATCGGGTGGTACCTATCGGCCTTAATCTCGAGGATCGACACGAAGCACAGAAGGCTAAGGGATTTTTTTGAAGAAGAGGTACTACCCAAGATAGACGGCGAAATACGTATTGGAATCAACGATGACTATGACCTCAAAAAAATTGCCATACTTAAACCTTTCTCCAAAAGGAAAGGCTTGTTTTCAATGCCCTTTAAGTTTGTGAAGGAATTTTTCAACCCTTGGTCGATAACCTATAGATCGATGCTGAACCCATCTTTCTTGAGTAACCATACTAACATGAACCAAAGGGAGCTACTTCAATTGGAAATTGGCGGTGCTGGAGGAATTGCGAATGCAAAAGGTCTTGCATCCTTTATGGATTGCCTTACCAATCCAAAGAGTGAACTGTATTTGGGGAAACCAACTCTTGAAATTTTGTACCGATTCCCGGAACCCCCTATAAAAGGGTTTGAGGACTATATTTTTAAACAGGATGCGTTTATCTTTTCTTGTGGTTTGGTAAAACCCTCCAAACATCATGCATTTGCTCCCAATAAAAAATCATTTGGCGGTTTTGGTGCCGGTGGAAGTTTTGTTAGTGTTGACCCTGAAAATGAATTAATCATTGCTTATACCATGAACAAGATGTCTCCACAAATTATGAACATGGACAGGGAAGTAAGATTACGAAAGGCTGTATACAAAATTATTAATTCCGATGTTTGAAAGATCACTGTTCAACAATTTGCTTCATTTCGGTGAACCATTATCAGGACTAATATGAGGTGTACAAATACCCCCTTGAGTCTTTAAAATTGAGAAAAATACAGTTCGAGCCCAACAGGGGGAGCAATTTTTGAATCCAGTCGAAAGACTGGATTTTTTGTTTTGAACAGGTTGTGTCCGAACTCAACGACCCGCCCCGCGGCAGGCTGGCCCAAACGCTGAAAATAACTCATATATTTTCTTGGCAAAATGTGCGTTATATGATTCACGCCCAGTAAGTGAAAAAGCAACGCTATAAATTTTGTAAATTCCGCTTTTGTTATCCCCAACCATCAAACCATGAAACTTTTTATACTGCTTTATGAAACCATCACGCAAAAGTTTTTTTCTCCTTACCACCATTTTTTGCACTGTTTTTCTCCTTTTTTCTGGAACGCTCCATGCACAACAAGCTCAAATTACCCAAAGGGATTTCGACAGCATTGCCCGTTTGCATAGCATGTTCTATGACAATCCGTTCATTTTTTGGCATGCCCCGAAAGAGTATGGTGTGTCTCCAGAGACTTTGGAGGAACTGTTGGTCTCGAATCCACAGCTGAAAGGGTGGGATCTTTATTATTGCAGAAAAGCGGTCGTTCAGTACCTGGACAAAGAACGGGATTCAGCCCTCAACAACATCGATAAATCGATTGAGGCCTATCAGAAAATCGACCACCCCCAAGCCCTGAACAAAGATGCTCAAATGCTGGCCTATTATATTAAAGGCAAGGGCGAAGTATTCAATCGAGATTACAACGAATCAACCAAAAGCATGCAAATTGCTTTGAATATTGCCCGCGAGCAAGGCTTGTCCAATTGGTTTGGCCCCTGCCTGTTTGGGATAGGGAGGAATCATTTCAATTTAGGGAACGACAGCATCGCGCTCCAAAAGTTTATTGAGGCCACCAAGGATTCGGTTCAAATGTCGCATGCAAGGCCCAATGTTGCCATAAACAGTCTCATTGCTTCTTTGTACGAGAAACTGGGAAACATCCAACGCTCCAAGGAATATGCCTTTAAAGCCATTTATGTTTCGGATACCAGCGATTTTAAAGCGAATTTGTTCCCATTGTATGGCCTCTTGGCCGATGTTTACAAAACGGAAAACAATGAGGATTCCTTAAGGTATTTTTACAAAAAGGCCATCGACCGCTATGAACAAGTTGAAATACACAATCCAAATGCCCTACGGGATTGGGATTTAAGGTATTCCATATACAAATCTTATCTCGACATTATAGATGGAAAGCACCCTGATGCGGTCAAAAACTTGAATGCCATCATCCACAAATTAATCACCGTGGAAAAACCGCATATCAATGACAAAGGTCTCTTATTGTTGGCGATCGAATACCTGGGAAAATCCTACGAACTACAAGGTAAATCAGGGAAATACACAGAACTGTTTAAATGGACCGCTAGCTATTTGGATCGATTTCAGGAGGTACGGATTGCTGAACAACTGGAACGCCTGGAAGTAGAATATGACGCTCGGGAAAAGGACCTGCAGATTACACAACTTGAAAGTAGTAAAAAACAACAATTGGCCATCATCTCTCAACAACGGGTCATAAATTTTGCCTTGCTGGGCCTCCTCTTGCTGTCCCTTGGAATCGTATTTTTGTACTTACGCCAAAAAAAACTGAAATCCCTAGTTGAAAAACAATTCATGGAACAACGCCTACTTCGGGCTCAGATGAATCCACATTTTACGTTTAACACGCTAGCGGTAATCCAAAATATGATTACCTCACAGCCGGAAAAAGCCAAAACCTATCTGGTTAAATTTTCCCGATTGTTGGTCTCCATTTTTGAAAGTTCTACGCAATCCTATCTCTCCGTTCAAGAGGAACTGAATTCTTTAAAACAATACCTAGAGTTGCAAAAACTAAGAAATCCCAATCAATTCAGTTATGAGATACGAACCCCTGGCTTGGACACTGATACCCTTCAAATTCCGGGAATGTTGTTACAGCCCATTGTGGAGAATTGCATCCTTCACGGATTTGCTGAAATAGCCTACGAAGGTAAAATAGAAATTGTCCTGAAAAGAGCCGATAAGTTGATCTTTTGCCACATCGAGGACAATGGCAGTGGATTACATAAAACGAAATCCAATGGGAGAAAAACCTCATCCATCGATCTTATTGCGAGTTTTTTAGAGAAAATCACTAAAAAAAAGTTTTCCATGACGGACAAAGTGCACTTGGGTAAGGGTAACGGAGTTCTAACAGAATTTTACATACCATTCAAAAACCATTCACATGCTTAGGGCCTTTATAGTAGACGACGAACCCCTTTTGGTAGAGGATATCAGAGGGCGTCTGGAACGTCACTTCAAGGGCGAGGTCCAAGTGGTTGGGGTTGCTACAACCCTTGAGGAAGCCCAAAAGCGAATTGATCGCCTATGCCCAAACCTTCTTTTTCTTGACGTGCATTTGGATCAGGGAACTGCATTCGATCTTTTGGAGGCACTGGAACATGATGCCTTTGAAATTATTTTTGTTACTGCCTACGACAACAATGCCATTAGAGCCATTAAAGTTGGAGCCTTGGATTACATTTTAAAGCCCATTGACGACGATGAGTTCCATGTGGCAGTCCAAAAGGTTTTGACCCTTGAAAACCCCAAGGGCCCGGTAAAAGATTTGGGTCCTGTTGCCGATGCTTTTTTCAATCGTCGGGAGATTAAGAAACTGGTATTCAAAACAGTAGATGACGTTTTCATTTTGGATAAGGATGCTATTTTGTATTGTGAATCGGAAGGCAACTATTCCACGATCCATACTTTGGAGCAAAACAAAATTATGGTGTCAAAGAATCTCAAAAAGCTGGAAGAAGAGTTGCCCGCCGAAACGTTTATCCGGTGCCACCAATCGTATATTGTCAATAAAACCCACGTTCGCAAATACAGCAACAGGGGCTTTCTGGAACTTGTCAATAACAGCAAGGTTCCTGTTTCTGTCCGCAAACGGGAGGAAACGTTGAAACAACTTTTTGGAGCCTAAGATGGATAGCCTTCACAAAGCGATTCCATTCCAAATCCCCACGAATTTGAAATGAACCCCATCGCTTCCCATGAATAGTTTCCTTTTCTGTTTTTCCAAACTACTTTTCCAATGATCTTAAAAACCACGCCCATTCTTTTTTGGTTGGGATTGGTAGTATTCACTTAAAAACCTTGTATCATGAAAAAGTATTATTTATTGTTCGTATTAATTGCGGGTTCCCTGTACGCTCAGGTTCCCACGCCCACGTTTGTGCATGGCCTAGAGACGGATGCCATTAACGGAGGTGTTTATCTTTCAGCCACAGCGAGCGAACTGGACAGTGAGGGAAATTTGATTGTCCTGGGCAAGTTTAATGGGGAGGTCGATGTAGATCCCAACCTCACTACCTATTTACTGACCAAGGATCCCAATTCGCCAGAGTATTGGTATACCGATTTCTTTCTTGCTAAGTACAACAGCAATGGGGGACTTATCTGGGCCATGAATATTGGCGACCAAGGGCATATTACCCCTATGTCACTAGCTATTGACCAAGGAGATAATATTTCTGTTGCCGGACTGGTTAATGGAACCGTAGACTTTGATCCAAGTGATGCGCAACAAATAATAGAGACCAACGGTAAAACCAATGGATTTGTCGTTTTGTATTCAAGCATTGGTAATTTCAAATGGCTTAAATCCATCAATACCAATGGTTCTTTACTAAGTAATTTGAAGCATGTTCATAATACCTCCACGACCAACAACTGGACGATGGTTTCAGGAAATTTCCTTGGACAAATTACCTTTGTAAATTCCTTTCCCAACCCTTCAACTACCATTAGTTCAACTGCTAATAATCAATTTGAAAAGAATTCATTTCTTGCAGTGATTGATTCACAGGCCCTTTGGAGCACGATTACTCCACTTTTGGATACTGACTCCATGACCATCGAGACCTTGGATTTAAAAATTAATGAGGCTGTTTTGGCTACTATTGGATTGGGGGATGGGACCATGGCCGGCATTCACGATTTTGAAATACGGAGGTTTGACTTGTCTCCACTAGGATCAGAAATCATTTCGCTTACCACCACAGGGACTTCCAAAATTATAGTAAACGATGTGGACTTGGATGCCAACGACAACGTTTACATTACGGGTTATTATAAGGGAACAGTGACCGACAACGGTACCATAGTGCTTAATGACCTTTCACTACCCTTACAATACAATGGATTTATGATCAAGACCGATCCACTGGGTAGCGTCCTTTGGGCCCGCACCTTCGAATCAGTAACCTCATCAAGTTCATGTGTACCACAGGGCATTGTAGCCGAAAACAACAATGTTTATCTGTTTGGAGGTTTCAGCGGGAAGGTCGACCTCATTAATTATGGGGGACAACATTATTATTTGGAAAACTACGGACCAACTAATTCATTTATGGTTCGCTTTGACGATACGGCCACGTTTGATTGGGCACATCGTTTTGAAAGTACTACTCTTGCACCAATTAGTAGCCTGAATGTTTCCGGAAGCAATTTTTATCTTTTTGGATGCCTAAGGAGTCTGACCGAGTTCAATCCCAATCCTATGCAATCCACGACATTGGATATTACCAATGGGAGCAAAGATTTCTTTATTGCAAAATATGGTGATATCCCTGCTCCAATTGGTCCTCCACCGTTTACGAGAGCCAATAATCCATTAAAGCTTCCGAATACCTTGGAGGTTTATGGATCAGGATCGGCCTATACCCTCCACTATCAATCTGGAGACCTCCAAACCGAAAGTCACTATCAGATTTTCAGCAATTCTGGACAGGTAATCACAACCGGAATTTTGAACGCAACAGGCACTGCTTTTCAAAAGTATCTGGATTTGAGTTCCTTATCCAGTGGTGTTTATGTGGTGAGGGTCATACAGGGCGGATCTGTTCAATCCAAAAGAATTCTTGTTGCAAATTGAGGTAATTGGATTGCATTCCGTTTTCATGGTTATGAATTAATAGGGAGTGCGAAAGTAATGAGAAGCCATCCACGAAAGTGGGTGGCTTTTTTCTTAGAGAAAAAACTGGGCGAAAAAGATTTCCAAAGTAAACCGAAAAAGGCGAGCCCACGCATAGGCGTAGGCTTTTTCATAGAAGGATTTGGGTGGACAGGATTAAAAATCCCATCAATTGGAAACGTTTTTCTCCAATAGCTCCAAACGAAGTTTTAATGCTTCATTCTGAGCTTTAAGAGAAGCCATTTCTTTTTGGGTTTCGATAAGGTAGAGGAACAATTCTTCAATTTTCTCAAGGTTAGAAAGGACATTTTGTGAAACGTTCCATCCTTCTTTTTCCACATCGTCCCTACTTTGGACTCCAGGCAAATGATGGTGTTCTTTCAAAAAGGCCGTGATTTCGTTTAAGTCTTTTAGCTTGTAATCGGGCTTATAGGAAGAACCTCCACTAAAATAGCTTTCAAAAACATAATCCGGAAAATTGTATGCCCCGCCTGTTTGTCGAATATTTCCAGACGTATTAATATCGCCAACCACATCCAAGGCATACCCCGGTATTAGGGTCCCAATTCCCACGCGATTAGCGCTGGCATCTACCATTAGAGTGGTATCATCTACGCGAAGGTCTCCTACATTGTCATGTTGTAGGAATAGGGTATTCCCTGTGTTGGTAATGATTTCATTATTATCAATCCTTAGGTTCGATCCAATTTCCAGTACCCCACTCCCGGAACTGGGAGTAGCGTCTGTATTGGTTACAAACTCAGCTCTTCCTGCAGTCATTAACAAATTCCCGTTGAAATAAGCAGCATAACCATTAGCGATGGGTACATTGGTGTAAATCCCAAAATGCGTCCCCCCTGTAGCACCCGATAAATCGGCAAAATAACCTGTTTTGTTTCCTGCACCTGTTCCACTTAAAACAGTATACGATCCATAATGCGGGGCATCTCCCGTAATAGCAATTTCATTGTAAGTAGCATATTTAGAACCTATTCCAAAAGAATCACTTCCATTCAACCTATTATAAGTGCCAAAGCGTTGACCACTTGAATTATTGTTCAAATTGTTATAAACACCATATTGATCTTGGAACCCCGTATTATTAATTAGCTGGTAGCTGCCGTATTGAATTCCATTGCCGCTTCCACCCATTGCATTATACGTACCAAAATGTTCACCATCACTCGTGCCAGTATGCGAATTATAGGTGCCATAATGCGCCCCAGTACCTGAGCCACTCAAGATATTTTGAGTCCCCATATGAACAGAGTTCGAGGAATTATCAATACTATTAAGAGCACCCCATTTATCCCCGGAACCATTCCCGCTTATTACATTATACATCCCATAATGAAAAGCAATATCTCCAGAAATATCAATTTCATTATAAGAGCCAATCTTTGAGCCAATTCCGGCAGTGTCAGTTCCCGAAATGAATGTATATAAACCATAACGTGACCCACTGGAATTATTATCAAGTTGGTTAAAGCTCCCGTACTGATCTTGTATACCGGAATTAAGAATATCAATATAGCTCCCGTAATTCTTCCCATTACCAGTGCCATTTAATTGAACATACGATCCATAATTTGTTCCAGTGCCCGAATTGGTTACCCCTTGATAATTCCCATATTGCGCCAAAGCACTTGCCGAAACAACTTCAGAATAAGAGCCATACTGTGTATTACCCCCCGTTGAACTTACCGATTGAAAAGTACCATATTGAACTCCAGTGCCATTTCCATCAAGGATATTTAAGGTTCCGTAATGAAGTCCTGAATCTCCATTGACACTAATAGTATTATAGGCTCCTGCTTTGGTTCCAATACCTCCCGAATCGGTACCCGAAATAACAGAATAGGTCCCATATCTTGTCCCTTGTGAGGAATTGTCTAAAAGATTGACAGTACCGTATTGATTCCCTACACCGGTACCTAAAAGGTTATTATAAGCCCCAAAATGCATGCCATTGCCAGCTCCAGAAATACTATTTTGAATACCAAAGGTATTGCTGTTATTTCCCGATTGGGCCGTAATCATATTATTCACACCATACTGAATGACATCGCTGGAAGTTTGCACCGTGTTCTCCATCCCGGTTTGACTTCCAGTGGCTGTCCCTTGGATACTGTTATTCACCCCAACTTTTGAACTTCCACTGCCTGAAATAGTATTTCTTACCCCTGTTTTGGAACCTGTGGAAGTGGCATTGGTTAAATCGTTACGAACTCCATTGATGATCCCTGTTCCTCCCCGTGAAATATTATTAAAGATCCCATCTGAATTTCCGCTGGACCCTGAACCCAATAAATCGTTTCTAATTCCTAAATGCCATCCTGTACCTGTTCCAGTAAGATAATTAATGGTTCCTGTGTGCAAGCCATCCCCACTATTGTTTAGGGCGGCATAAAAACCTGTTTGAGTTCCTGTCGATGAACCGGTTAGGGAGCTATACACTCCAATATGGTCGCCACTTGCCGTATTGGCGTTTTCTAAGTAGGCACCATAGATAGTGCCCGTTTGTGTTCCACTCATAGATAGGTTGAGACCCCGGAATCCGGTATCAAAAACATCCAATCGATACACGGCATCGGTTTTGCCTATGGCCACATTGCCCATGGTATAGATATCATCTGAAATAGCAGTTGGCGGCGTCGTTAGGTTTTCTACAAACCAATCTGAATCGGAGGTTGCACCAGTCGCAATAGGAATCCAACTAGTGGCTCCATTGTCCCAATAATAAAAGCCGCTTGAGACACTCCCAGACCCCGTAGCATAGACCAACATTCCATCTTGAGAAGCGGTGGGTGGGGTAAGTGGATATTCATCTATTTTCGGAACCAAAATTCCATCGGTATTGGCAGGTGTCGCTTGGTTGGTCGACCGTATATCCAACTGTGCGTTCGGGGTTACGGTCCCTATCCCTACTTGAGCCAACAAGATTCCTTGAAGTAAAAGGAACCCCAAGGCGAAGCTTATTTTCAACTTTTTCATGGCAGTTCTTTTCAGCAATTCACTTTATATAGCTGAAAGTACTTTGGAATTAGACACCTTTCAATTACATGTTTGTGTAATTATTGAATGATATTATTCCTAAGGGCGATGGCAACTGCTTGGGAACCACAGTTAACGTGCAATTTGGTATAGATATTTTGAAGATGTTTCCGAACCGTGTCTATACTAATATGTAACTCTAATGCCATGTTCTTATAGGTTTTCCCATGGGAAAGCAATTGTAGGATCTCTACCTCACGTTCGGTCAAATTAAATTTGGAATCATCACGGGTATGCTTATCGAACGTTTTCAGCACCTTCTTGGCTATGGAAGGGCTTAACGGAGCGCCCCCATTATATACGTCCCTTATGGCTGCAATTAATTTCTGTGGAGCACTCTTTTTAAGTAAGTAGCCATTGGCCCCAGCACACAATGCCTCAAACAGCTGTTTATCGTCCTCAAACACCGTGAACATTAATATCAGTACTTGAGGGAAGACCTTCTTGCAGATTTTCACACCATCCACGCCATTGATGCCTGGCATATTAATATCCATGATGATGACATCGGGACGGTTTTGCCTAGTGTTTTCCAAAATATTAAGACAGTCAAAGTAGGCGCCGCTTACGGAAAGATCATTTGAAGCATTAATCAATAACCTTAAAGAAGTAGAAAGGTTCTTATTATCTTCATAGATGTCCACTGTAATGGCCATAGTCCAGATCGATTAATGCTAAGATAGCAACAATATGCCACACCCTTATTTACATTATGATGTGATTTTACAGGGGAACTTTTAGATGAATACGGGTTCCTTCTTTTAGGGTAGACAATACCTTCAAGCTAGCATTTAGTTGGGTAGCCCTTTTGTTCATGGAGTCGATTCCATTCGACTGATAATTCCCTACCGTATCATATCCTATCCCGTCATCCTGTATCAAAATGGACAGGGAATTTGACAAATTGCTGATTTCTATGGAACAATGCTCACATTTTGAATGTTTGGCAAGATTGTTTACCGCTTCCTTGAAAAACAAATACAATTGCTTTCTTTTTTCAGCATCGATTAGGGTATTCCCTTCTTTTAATACAATATTCCATTGGCAATCAATTTGTGCATTTTCCAATAACTCATTTGCGTATTGCTGCATCCGCGCGATGACATTTTCCAGCGTATCATTTTTGGGATTCACATTCCAAATAATTTCTTCAAGAACATCCGAAATATGCCCACTTTGCTCACGAATGGATTGAATTATTTCTATATCTTTTGAATTTACCAAGTTTTCAGCAGCCAATATATCACTCAATATCCGGACACTGCTTATAGAGGATCCAATATCGTCGTGCAAGTCCATCGATATTTGTTGCCGTATGGATTCTATCTTTTTAAGGTTTCGGATTCTTAGCGTGTAGAAGTGCCTAGTAACTAAAACCGCAAGCACCATCATCCCAAGGAAAAACCAAATGGATTTCCAAAAAGGAGGACGAATGTGAAAATTGAGAGGGGCTTCGGTATAACAATCCGATCCATTGATGCAAGTCATTAACTGTAATTGGTAGTTGCCGGGGGCCAATCCGTTTAACACAAGGTTCCCTTTCGTCTTAAGTTCCACCCATGCAGTATCCAATTGAGACATTTTATAGTAATAGGTATTGCTTCTGCCCTGTTGATGGTTTATGATCCCAAAGGTCACGGTTATATTGTTCTGCTTGTAATTTAAGGGCATCCGTTGCCCAAATTCCATGGGCTTTGCAGTCCCGTTTACCAGTATGGGCTCCAGATACAAGGTCGCTTGGGTTTGACTTAAATCCACATCATCAACATCAATTAGGCAAAACCCATTGGTGGCCCCCACAAACACCTTTTTACCACTGGCATCCCAAGCTTTAATGTTCAATATTCTGCTACCGGGAAGTCCTTGATTTTTGTCAAGATTCAGGAACTTTTTCCTATGTGGCTCAAAAATGCTCAAGCCATTGGTTGTGCCTATCCAAACACGATCGTACGCATCGAAGTATAATTTCGTGATGTAATCGTCGATAAGGCCATCATTTACTGTGAACTCATCAAAGGTGCTTGTAGTGGTATCGTAGCGAAATAAGCCATGCCTTGTCCCTATCCATAAGGAATTGTCTTGCCCCACTACTAGCGAACGAATACGATCGTTAGTAAAATTGCTTTCAACACTTATTTTGATTTTGGTAAAAACGTCCTTATTCCGATCCCAATATATCAAGCCTCCCCCATTTTCATACCCCATCCATAAATTGCCATTGCGATCTTCGGCGATTGCGGTTGCCGTTCTTAAAGGGAAGTGGTTTTTATCGTATAAATAATGACGCACCATAGCTCGTTCAGGATCATAAGCAAGCAAGCCATTGCCATAGCCCAAACCCATCCAAAGGATACCGTGGCTATCTTCAAACTGAATTGTAATAGGGACTTCATTAATTTTAGGAGGCACTCCTTTCTTTTCCCACCTACTTATGGCCCCTGAAGAAGTATTGAAAACAAACAAGCCATTTTGGGTCCCTATCCATAGAGAATCCTTGTCTTGGAGCCTTAAGTTCCACACAAGGCCAGAAGCAATACCGGGCATGCATATGTTTTCGATGGTATGGCTTAGGGAGTCATAACGGTAGAGGTGCTGATTATGAGTAGCTATGTACAATTGTTTCCCTTTTTTAAGAAAATCGGAGACACCATCATTAAATTCGATAGTACTGAAATAATTATCAAGGGCCTCGGGCTTAGTAATTGTTAAGGTATTGGGGGTGAGCCGGAACAGCCCTTCGGAATTCCCCACATACACAATTCCATTTTTCATTTTATGATAACGACTATACGGACTGAAATTCCAATATTCTTCCGTGATCCTTTTAAGGGTGGTATCGTAAAAAAATCCTTTTTTGAATCTAAAGAAGGTAATTCCCGTAGCTGAGGGATCCAACGCATGTTGTTTTGAGGAAACCCATTCCATGGAAGGGTCGTATTCCATTAATTTTGTTAAATCGCGGTTGGCATAAGCATAATGATAGAAGGATTGCGGATGGCCTGGCCTTTCTCGGGAAACCATAATAACACTAGCAGGGTCTACCTGAAAGCAGGTCCCCATTTCCAGAGGTGCTAATTCGTCCAAATCAATCACCTCCCGAGTCCCTTTGCGAATGTCAATACACCACCAAATATCTCCTAAGGAATCATTTGCCCCTTCAAAAGCTTTCATGATTATTCGGGATTCGTCCATCGGAAAACAGATTGGGGTGGTAGGATTTGCCGATTGGATATCGGGATGTTTTTTGAACGTAAAGGAACCCTTCGATTTCAAGTTTCCGTCAAGGAGGTGAACAGAGGTTTTTGTAAATATCCAGTAGGTATTGCCTTTACCGTTTATAATCCACCGAATGAAATTGTCTTCTAGGTAATATTCTTCATTTTGAGAAGTGAAGAAATGGATATCTACACGAAATGATTTTGAATTAATGATGCCCATTCCGTGTGTCGTGGCTATCAATAAAGAATCCTCATTGATTGGATTTATTTGTCTTACGACACCCAAAGATTTTGACAGCTTTATATAGGTAAATCGATCACCATCGAATCGGTAAAGTCCGGACTGCTCTGCAATCCACAAAAATCCGTCGTCATCTTCAGCGAGGCTGTATACATGATCTATCTTCGAATTGACATTAATCTGAAGCCTTTCGAATTGACTGGAATGGTAAATGACGGGGTTCTGCCCCAATAAGTTTACCGTTACCAAGAATAATAAATAGAAAGCAAAGCGCATGATTACCATTAAAGATAACGATTCTACCTTGTTCTTTGATGTCACATCCTAATTTCAATTATCCTATTGAAAAAATCAAGTACACAAACATGTTATTTTACTATGCTGTTAATTTGATAACTAGTGGAATACAGTTTGACATTTTCATAAGCAGGGGAGCAAAACAAAGACAGGCCTCTCACGAATGTGGGTGCTTTTTATTGTAAATAAATAAGTTGACCAAATGGCCTCTTAATTTATCCATGTGTTCTCTTTTCTGTATAAGTGGGTTTTTTTGAATGATAAGTGGGAAGCATCCCGCTTTCCATTCAGATTAGAAATTCTATATTTAGGAGGATGAAATTTTGGCTGCTTTTTGCGTCGATGTTATTATTTGCCAGTTTAAAGGGGCTAGGCCAAGATCCTTATTCGGTTAAGTACAGCATTGAAGAGGGTTTGCCTACCTTAAATGTGTACAGTGTGCTGGAGGACTCCAAAGGGTATTTGTGGTTCGCTACCGATGTGGGGGTCCTAAAGTACGATGGCTACCAGTTCCTTCATTTCAATACGGATAACGGACTGGGAGACAACGAGATCTTTAAAATTCGTGAAGACCATCAGGGAAGACTCTGGTTTTTGAGTTTGAACGGGAAACTGTCCTTCTACAAGGACGGTGTTTTTTACAATGCACAAAACCTGGAAATGATAGGCGATGTCTCGCACACAGTGATGTCCATCGATTTTTTTGAAGATGAAAACAAGACCCTCCATTTTTTATTCATGGATGGCCATATTTCTTCGTTAACCACAAAAAACGAAATCACTACCATGGAATTTGAGGGCGCTACCCGTCTCAATTCATTTTGGAGGCACGGGGACAAAACCTATATCATGACTGAGTCTAAAATTTCCACGCTCGATCGCACACTCGTCCTTCCTTTGGAAACCAATTTTGAAGGAGAATCTGCCTTTCGCTACGTGTACCAATCTTCTGAAGGGTATTACTTTTCATTCAAGAACATCATTTTTGTTTACCGCTACGGGACACACATCGAAGAATTTATGACCATCCCCGAAGCGAGCGAAATTATCTTCATCAATTACCTCGACGGTCATTTTTGGATAGGCACCCGTAACGGTCTTTTTGTTCAGGAGGGTTCTGGATTGAAACACTATTTTAAGAACGATCAGGTTTCCAGTATCATCAAAGACCGGCAAGGGAGTTACTGGGTCACTACCCTTACCAACGGTATCAAATACCTCCCCAATCTATCGGTGACCACTTACCACCTCAAAAAAAACAAAACCAAAATCAATGCGCTTCAAAAAGATTCCCTCAACCAACTTTGGATTGGAACCACAGAGGGGGTATTGGTAAAACCAGTTGGCAAACAACCCATCAAAAGTTATCTTGAAGGACTTTCCGAAGAAGAATCAAAAGTGAAAAGAATCCGCCCATTGGGGAAGTCCATGACCGTCATCACCAAAAGTATTTTTCTCATACAAAACGATCGTATCAAAGAGTTCAATTTTAGTGTCAATGACCTCATTGCCTACGACGAAAATTTAGTGTTCGCGGGGTCCAACCACATTGGCACCATTACTTTTAAAAATTTCAAGACCCTCGAAAATGCGGAACCTTACGAAACCACCCAATTGATTTCACAGAATAAGTTGTTGGGAAAGCGGTCGAACGTGATGCAAAGGGTGGGCCGCAAAATCTATATTGGCACTTCTACAGGGCTTTATGTTTTTGAAGAAGGAAAAATAACCCAGGCCAAAGTAGCCAATGACGAGCTCAGCACCTCCATTTTGGACCTCAAATACCGTGAAAAAAGTGAGGAGTTATGGATTGCCACCAATTCCAAGGGAGTAATCGTGCTCGCCGCAGATACCGTAAAACGAAAATACAATACCCTTAAGGGATTGAAAAGCAACACCTGCTATAGCCTCGAGCCCTGGAGGGAAAAAGGGATGTTTGTAGGAAATAATAAAGGCATCGACTTTATCCCTTTCTCTCCTGATGAAGCAAAGATTATTTCGTATGGAACCCTCCTAAACCTTCGAAACGAAAAAGTGAATGACCTTGAACTTTTGAATGATCAATTGTATGTGGCCAGCGACAGCGGATTGTATTCTTTCCTGCCCGAAAAGGTAACGGAAAAACACTACACTCCTATATTGGAAATCGACGAAATTACCGTGAATGGTGAAAAAAAGAGGGAACTAGATCAATTGAAGTATTGGGAAAACAACATCACGGTAAGCTATACCGGGATTTCTCCTATAGATTTTGGTGAAGTTCAATACGAATACAAACTAAACAACGATACCGATTGGAACAGTGCCATTGGAAGGCAATTGGAGTTCAAAAAACTGAATTACGGCCGCTACGAGTTGCAAATTAGGGCCAAAGGACACAACGGTCTCTATGGCAATGTGTCTGCGATAGGTTTTACCATTACGCCTCCCTTTTGGAAAACGGCTCCTTTTTATATCGGAACCGCAACCTTACTCTCGCTACTGTTGTTTTGGATTGGCCAAAGGGCCTTTCGAAGGATGCGCCAAAAATACGATCGGGAAAACAAACGGCTCCATACAGAGCAGGAAAAGGTAATGCTGGAGAAAAAAATGATTGAATTGGAACAAAAGGCCCTGCGCCTGCAAATGAACCCCCATTTTATATTCAACACCCTAAATACGATTAAGGGCTACTACTCTGGCGGGGACATCAAGGATGCCAACCTATACATCAGTAGGTTTTCGAAATTGCTTCGAATGATCCTTGAAAACGACGAGCATTTGGTGCCCTTGGACAAGGAAATTGAAATGATGGGGCTATACATCCAATTAATCCAATTGCGTTATGCCAATACGTTTGAATATCATGTAGCGATAGACCCCAACATCAGTAAGGAAGAAATAGGGATCCCTCCTTTGCTGCTGCAACCATTGGTAGAAAACTCCATCATCCATGGCCTTGCCCCATTGGATCGCAAAGGGCATTTGGAAGTTTCTTTTCAGCTTGAAGCGGAAAATTTGGTTTGTCGTGTAAGGGACAACGGGGTAGGATTTGAAAATTCAAAGAAAGAAAAAGCCGAGGGCTATCAATCGAAAGCACTGAAAATAACTCGGGACCGTGTGCGGTTTATCAATCACTCCGAAGCTCCTGGGCAGTTTGAAATCAAAACCCTGCCTTTGGGGGGAGGCACAGAAGTAGTGGTTAAAATTCCTTTAATAAAATTATGGTAAATGAAAGCAGTCATTGTTGAAGACGAAGCACAAGCTGTCATGGCTTTGAAACAGGAAATCCAATCCAATTGTCCTCAATTGGTCCTGTGTGGCAACGCATCAAACGTTGAGGACGCCTATACGCTGATCATGAAAGAACGTCCAGACCTTATTTTTCTGGACATTCAACTGAAAAAGGGAAACGGATTCGACCTCTTATCCAAATTGGACAATTACGGCTTCAAGGTTATTTTTACAACAGCCTACAGTCAATATGCACTTCAGGCCATCAAGATAAGTGCCTTGGATTACCTGCTGAAGCCTGTAGATTCTGAAGAACTGGTTAAGGCCGTTGCAAAGGCCATGAATAGCTCTCAGGACCACATGCAGTTACAGTTAAGGAATTTTATTCAAAACCAGCACCTCAATCCCTTGCTCAAAAAAATTGCACTGCAAACTTCCAAGGGCATCTTTTTGTACGAATTGGAGGCACTGGTTCGCTTGGAGGCGACCGGAAACTATACCACTATCTACCTCAAAGACGATAAAAAGCTTACGGTGGCCAAAACCATGCGCGATTTTGAGGAGATGCTTCACAGTATGGGTTTTGTAAGGATCCACCATTCACACATCATCAACCTCAGTCACCTGCAAAGTTACATCAACAAGGATGGCGGGTATGTTATTATGGACAACCGGACAACCTTGCCGGTTTCCAAGCGAAAAAGGGCCGAATTACTTGCCCTTCTTAATAACCTTCACAAGGCTTCTGAAAATTAGTCCGTATACTACTTAAAAACAAACGGGAGCCTGTGAAAGCTCCCGTTTTTGTTTGTCTATAGTATAAACAATAAACCTCTCATTCTAGAATGAATTTCTTATAGACAAACCCTTCCCCCGAATCAATACGCAAAATGTAAATCCCTCTTGCAAGGCTCGAAACATCGAGTGGAATAGCATTGTTGGATTCTTCGGCAACCACCAAACGATTCAAAAGCCGTTGCCCACTAAGTGTAAAAACTTCAATGGAATAAGTCCCCTTGGCTTGAATAAGGTTGACGTTGATCCGATCTTTCGCAGGATTAGGAGAAAGTATGACCTTTTCGGGAGTTAATTCTTTGGAATTGCCCCCAACCAGATTGTCGATTCCGGGATCATGGAATGGATCGGCCTGCAATTGACAGCCTTTTATTTCAACATCATCAATATATACCCAATCATTGTTGGCAGAGGCATCGCAACGAAAACGTAGCCGGGTGTTGGCACTGAAAGGCCCCTGAATGGTCACCGCATCAAATTCCCTTGAATTGTTGACAAACTCGTCATTAAGGTTCCATTCCTCAACAGTCGTATAGCCACCGCCCGATGAAATCTGCAACCAAAAATCCTCGTTCGCATTGTCCATGCTATTTGTGATGTAGGTAAATGAAACGGTTATTTCCTCAAAATCGCTCAAATCCAAGGCGTCGGTCGTCATTACCGACGTACTTGTATTGTCCTGCAAGCGGATACAATAATTGCCACTATAGGCGTAAGGCGCATCATTGGAGCTGCGTCTACAATCCGATCCCCCATCGTTCCAGATACCCCAGTTACTGTCAAAATTATTGAAATTGACTACTACTTCCGAGCAGGTTGGAACCACCGTTCCTTGACAGTTGCAAAAACCATCCTCTACATCATTAATGGTATTGGGGTTGTTATCATCGCAAGAAGTTCCTGCCAAGGGGCAAGGGGTCCCAGAGCAGTTGCAGTTTCCATCCTCCACATCGTTGTAGGTACTTGGGTCATTGTCGTCGCAAGCAGTCCCGTTGGGGGGGCAACTTACCACATTATCATCCCACACGTTGATGGCATCGATGGCCATATCCCCTACATCGCCTGTAAGTGTTACCGCAGCAATTCTAAACTGCACCAAGGGTTCGTTGGCATAACTGGAAAGGTCTACCTCGTCCAGGTTCCATTGGTCGCCCCTGTCGGACATGTAATTCAGCAATGGGGTAGACCAAGTAAATCCACCATCAACACTGGCTTGTATTACTAGTTGTCCTACATCGGGTCCAAATTGATGGGTTTGGATTGAGATTTTGGGAAGGAGCACGTTGGTAAAATTAAAGCAGGGGCTTTTCAAAAAAGCAGCTTGGTAAGGAATGTGACCCGTAGCTTCGGCCAACACGTAAGTAGTCCCTTCCGCAGCAACGGATGGACCTGTATTGGGAGTCGGTGTACCGCCACTGTTCAATACAAAATCAAATTGGACATAGCCGTATTCCGCAGCATAAGCATCGGTATAGTTTTGCCACGAACCCCAACCGTTTTCAAAACTTTCAAAATAAGGATTGTTCAATATGGCAACCTCCGTAGCACAAGCTGGTTGTGTTCCACAGCCTAGATAGGGACGATCGTTCAAGGCACTGAAGGCCATGCGGTTTTCCTGCCCAGTGGAGAGCGATGTCCTACAGTAGCCAGGCGCATAGGACATGATGTTGGATACATCGGGGGTATACACCTGCCCGTTGATATCGGTTTGTCCTGCCACATAAGTACAGCCCGAGGTATTTTGCCATAAGTTGGGATCTGCAGGGGTGTCGCACACGTCATCTCCCGCTACAGCACAATTGGAGCCATTGACTAACTCATCGGTTGTGCCGCTATTGGTTTTTCCATGGGTATGGTACAGGGTAAAAGCGTGTCCCCATTCGTGGATAAAGGTAGAATTGTCGTAGGTACAGGAATTGGCCACAACCAGGTGATCGGGGCCTCCCGGAAAGAATGCATACCCACAAAGTCCGCCGCCATTGTATGCAATAGAGCCAGTGAAGTATACATTCATCACATTGGATACGTCGTATTGGGTAGAGAGCACCGAGTCGTGCTGGTCGTAATCAAAATTGAACAAAGTGTCCGAGGCAATGTAAACCGGGTTGGAGCAATAGTAGAATTGAATGTTTGCCGACCGGAATTCGAGGTTGAGTGCCCCCATAAGGTGATCAATGTTGTACACAGATAAAGCCCCGCCTCCACTACTTTGGGTAATGACATGCACCTGTACGGGAATCCAGGTGGTAAACCCGTTCATTTGAAACTGTTGGCGTATTTCGCGGGTTTCGTCTAGGTACCTTAGTTGTTCGGGCGTTGCAATGGTCCCACAGGGTGCCAGATCCTGGGCCATGAGGCTACCCCCCAATAAAAGGAGCAGCCACAAAAGCTTGGTTTTAAATAGCGCTTTCATCATTGAAATTAATTTAATTGTTAGTTTGAGGTCTAAAGTACCCTTATTGTATGCCCCTCATAAAGAAAAAATGATAAGGGAGGGCATTGGTTTATCGGGTGGTTCGTGTGGGCGTATAACTGTTTTAAGCTCGAACTTTTCAGGAGCAGCACATCCATAGATACTTTCTGCCCCCAAACCCCGTTATTAAAGCACCGGCTCCCTTTTCCCGGGGGCGCTCGGGCCTTGCACTAAACTTCCGTATGCCGTGTTTATGCCGTATATATACCGTATGTATGTCGGGTATATGCCGAGTATATGCCGTGGGTACTCCCTAGATACCCCGTGGATACCCCGTAGGTTCCCCAAGCCGTAGCCGTACCAGTCCCGTTGGTAAGGTTTCCTTACATCTAGTCCTAAGGCATTTACTTTCAATGGCAGGAGAACCTCCTCAAAATTCCGTAGAATCAATTCCTTTGCTATCTTTGCACCTCCCTTGGCCTCGTAGTTCAACGGATAGAATAGAAGTTTCCTAAACTTTAGATCCAGGTTCGATTCCTGGCGAGGCTACTTAAAGCACCAAGCCCCGCTCGCAAGAGCGGTTTTTTTATGGAGCCCTTGGAGGAAGCTTGCTTTCAACAACGGGCAGAATAAAAAAGTTCGGGCCAAAGCCCGTGGGGTTGTATTTTCAGGAGAAAGCTCCAAGAATATTGCACCGCAACAGTAGATTTCAAGAAAATGGGATTCATTAGGTTCTGGTGTGCTCGTTACAGTTCGATAATGAATTAACAAGGAGTAGAAAAAGCCCTATATTTGAGGGGTTTTAATTTTAGTTTATTCAACTTCAACAATGAGAAACAACAGCTACTTTCTTCTCTTTTTAATTGTATTGGGTGTGTCTTGCAGCAAAGACAAATCCAATGAAGAAAATAAATCGATAATTAAACCAGAAGTATCTTTAGACCAAGTAGAAATTATTGCATCAACTGCGGTAAGGGTTAATGCTACAATAACAAATGCAGGCGATTCGCCTATTTCGGCAAAAGGGTTTTGCTGGAATACATCCCCAAACCCAACAATTGATGATAATAGCTCGAACCAAGGCAATGGTAGTTCGAGCTTCACAAATATCATATCAACCATAATCCCTGGTACGCTGTACTATGTACGAGCCTATGCTACCAATGATTCTGGAACAGCCTATAGCAGTGAATCTACATTTGAAACAGCGACTCCTTGTGATCAAAATACCTATACGGAACAAGTAATTTTAACAACTCAACAAGAGGTAAATGACTTTGGTGATTTAAGTATTTGTAAATTAACAAGCGACCTTTTTATCCGTGCTCCTCAAGGAGGTACCTTAAACCCAATTGTTGACCTAAGTCCGCTTTCAAGTTTAGAAATTATTGAAGGAGGTCTATACCTTAAAGATCTTACAGAACTTGAGAGCTTACAAGGTCTCGAAAATTTACAGCAAGTAAGGAAAGCTTTATATGTGGACCATACAAGTAAATTGGAAAATCTTGATGCACTATCCAATCTAACAGGAGAAATTACAGAACTGGTGGTTTCTCAAAACCAGGTATTAAAAAATATTGACGGACTAAGTGGTCTTACCTCTTTTGTTGATGGGGAATTTGGCCAAGACCCCCAAATCGCTTTTTCTTTCAACCCACTATTGGAAAACATTAATGGAATTGCTAATGTTACCTCTTTAGGCGATGGAGACGGTTCAACATTTGGTTTGTTGAGTAATCCCAAAATTTATGAAATTGATGCCGTTTCAGGATTTAGTCAGGATATAGATAGAGTAATTATATCCTTTAATAACCATTTATGGAGTTTAAACGGCTTACAAGGATTGTCCATTTGTAAAGAATTTTATTTAGGCTATAATGTTATTTCTGATTACTCGGGGTTACAAAACTTGAGTTCCATAACTTTAAACATGGAAATTAGCGGAACTGGGACAACTACCCTAGACTTTCTTGAAAATTTGGAGTTTGTTGGAGGAAACTTAAAATTTGCTGACAATCCAACTTTGTTTGATTATTGCGGATTACAAAATTTGATCGACTTAAATGGCTTACATGGCAGTTTTATTACTGAAAATAACTTTTACAACCCAACTTATCAAGACATGTTGGATGGGAATTGCAGCTTTTAGTTTCAATGGGAAACCCCAGAGCTGCGTGTTTAGCTTAATACTTCTCCTTAAGGTTTTTTAGCATAATCTGTGTCATTTCATCCAACGAAACCTTGGCCTTCCAGCCCCAGTCTTTTTGTGCTTCGGTATCGTCTATGCTTTCCGGCCACGAGTCCGCAATGGCCTGTCGGAAATCGGGCTGATAGGAAATTTTAAAGTCTGGGAGGTAGTGTTGGATGCGCTGTGCAATCTCCTCGGGATTAAAACTCATTGCGGCCAAATTGTAGGAGCTTCGTGTTTTGATTTTCGATGCCGGCACATCCATAATCTTGATAGTGGCGTCAATGGCATCGTCCATAAACATCATGGGCAGTGTGGTTTCGGCCTTTAAAAAACAAATGTACTTAGTGTGTTTTAATGCCTTGTGGTAAATGTCCACGGCATAGTCTGTGGTCCCTCCTCCCGGTAACGTCTTGTAGCTAATAAGCCCCGGATACCGGACGCTTCGCACGTCTACCCCATATTTTTGGAAATAGTATTCGCACCAACGTTCTCCTGTTTGTTTGCTAATTCCATAGACCGTACTTGGTTCCATAATGGTTTGTTGGGGGGTCTGCCTTTTTGGGGTTGAAGGTCCAAATACCGCAATGCTCGAGGGCCAAAACACTTTGTCTATTTTTCCGTCCTTGGCCAAGTTAAGCACATTGAACAAAGAGTTCATATTGAGGTGCCAGGCTTTCATGGGAAATTTTTCCCCTGTGGCCGAAAGCATGGCCGCCATAAGATAGACCTCTGTAATTTCATGCCGAATTACTACATCTTCAATGGCACTGTAATCTGTGGCGTCCAAAATCTCAAAAGGCCCGCTTTGCATGAGTGCCTCATCCCCTTCACGGATATCGCTGGCAATAACTTTATGGGAAGGATATAACTGGCGCAGGCGCGCTGTTAATTCGGTGCCAATTTGTCCACAGGCACCAATGATGAGTATTCTTTTTTTCATCAACCAAGGAATTCAATAGGTAAATATAGGGATTCCTTTATGCCTTTTTAAATAATTTTAAGACAACTTAATTTACAAGGATTTATATTTGCGTGTTGGTTGCAAATTTCAAAATAGCTGTTTTACTGGTGCTTCCCATTTTGGGGTGGTTGGCTTGTGGGGATGAAGCCCCCAGTGCAGACGAATTGGCCTTGCAGGAAATGGAAAAGGATACAACCCTTTACAGGACGCAGCAAATACATCGAATTTCTCTGAACCCAAAAGCTCGCGAATTTGTAGAGGATTGGCCTATTTTTCAGGATTTCGAAACCGAATTGTCCTCACTGGACCGCAGTCGTTTGGATGCATTAAAAACAAAGTCGGAAAAACTGTTGGCCCATTCCGACTCTTTGGCAAAGCACATCCCCGACACCCTTTTTTCCAATGCCATTCAGTCTAGGCTCACCATTGTTCGAACTCAAATTCACTTGTTGCAGCAAGAGGTCAACAAAGGAAATCCCAATACCGAAAACATTGAAAGATCTTTGAATAACACCTTGAAGTCGGTCAACAATTTCATCCAACAGATCAACGAAAAAATACAGAAAGATCAAATTGACCTGCAACGCCGGGATAACGAAAAAAAAGAACTGGAAAAGCAAAAAAAGGCCATGGATTCTATTTATCAATTAGAACTACAAGATCAAAATTAAAGCTAAAAAATCGTAACAATAACTCCCTATAACCCGTCTAATACATATTAAACCTAGAATAATGAAACCAATCCAAGCACTTCTTTCTTTTGGAGTAGTACTCTCTACCTTAGTTTCTTGTGGCGAAAAAGACGCCCAAGTTGCTAAAAATGAACCCCACGGAATCATCCTGGCCAACATGGACACCTTAGTCAATCCCAAAGACGACTTTTACAGCTACGTTAATGGAAGCTGGATGAAGACTACCGAAATCCCCGACGATGAAGTTCGTTGGGGAGGCTTCAATGTCTTACGTGAAAAAACCGACCAGGACATGCTCAAAATCCTAGACAAAGCCAAGGAAAGTAACAGCTATGCCGCCAGTACCGATCAGGCCAAGGCCATCATGATCTTTGAATCCGAATTGGATACCGTAGCCAGGAATGAGGCGGGCATCAAACCGCTTCAACCCTATCTGGATAAAATTGCAGGCATTGCCTCCTTTGCCGATTTTCAAAAAGTTGTAACCGAAAATGCGGCCATCATCAATCAACCATTTTTTGGTATTGCCGCCTTTTCCAACCCTAACAACAGTGCCATGAACTCCTGCTACATTACTCCCGGAGGACTTGGATTGCCTGAAAGGGATTATTATACCAACACCGACGCCAAATCCGTTGAAATCCGTCAACAATATGTAGATCATATCACCCGAATGCTACAATTTTTGGGAGATTCAGAAAGTGACGCCAGAAAGCAAGCAGAAGTGATCTTGGCTTTTGAAACGAAGTTGGCCGAACCCAGATTGGACAAAGTAGCCCGACGGGATTTCCGCAACTTCAACAACCCCCGTTCCATGGATCAGGTTCAGGCCATGGTCCCTTCCATAAAATGGGATCAGGTTTTTCAAACTATGGGCGTAACCAAAAAAATCGATACGGTTCTGGTTATGCAGCCCAACTACATGGAGGTAGTTCAAAATACCTTTAACGAGGAGAATCTTAATACATGGAAAACGGTCATCCGCTGGGCAACCCTGAACAATGCTGCTGGAATGCTTACTACTGAAATTGAAAAAGCCAACTGGGATTTCTACAGTAAAACCTTGCGTGGGGCACAAAAACAAAAACCCGCTGACGAACGCGCCCTTGCAACAGTAAACGGAACGGTTGGCGAAGCTGTAGGGAAGCTTTATGTAGATGAAATGTTCCCACCCGAAGCCAAGAAAAAAGCCGAAGACATGATTGCCAATGTCATTGATGCCTTCAAGGAGCGCATCCATAAACTGGATTGGATGAGTGATACCACCAAGTTGAAGGCGATTGAGAAGTTGGACAAATTTACTGTGAAAATTGGATATCCAGATAAGTGGAAAGACTTTTCCACCATGAACGTAATTCCTTCCAACGGATACTTTGAGAATATGATAGCCGTTTCTGAATGGCAACTGCAAGACAACCTTAAACGCATCAACGAACCTGTGGACCGTACCGAATGGGGCATGTCGCCACAAACGGTCAATGCTTATTTCAATCCTTTCAACAATGAAATTGTTTTCCCAGCAGCCATTCTACAGCCCCCATTTTATGATTACCTTGCTGATGAAGCCGTTAATTATGGCGGAATTGGAGCCGTAATTGGTCATGAAATTTCACATGCTTTCGATGACAGTGGTGCCCGATTTGATGCCAATGGTAATTTGATAAACTGGTGGAGCGATAGCGATTTGGAGCAGTTTACCACAAGAGGAAACCGTTTGGCAGATCAATACAGCAGCATCGAAGTATTGGACAGCTTGTATATTAATGGTAAATTTACCCTAGGTGAAAACATTGGTGACTTAGGAGGTTTACTAGGTGCCTATGATGGTTTACAGAAGTTTATGAAAGAAAACGGTCGCCCCGAAAACATCGACGGGTTCACCCCCGAGCAACGATTTTTCATGAGCTGGGCCACCGTATGGCGCACCAAGCAACGGGAAGAAGCCTTGAGAACACAAATACAAACCGATCCGCACTCTCCTGGAAGGTATCGTGCAACCCAACCCTTATTGAATATTGATGCCTTTTACGAAGCTTTCAATATCGAGCCTGGGGATAGCATGTATCTAAAACCTGAAGACAGGGTAAGGATTTGGTAACACATCAAGGGAGCATAACCGCTCCCTTTTTTTATGATACAAGTTCGCTCCGCACCGCCTTATTCAAATAATAGCCGGTCAAAAGTGTAGAAAGCACATCGGCTATGGGAAATGCAATCCAAACTCCAAGAATACCAATCATTGGAGGTAAGATAAACAATAGGGGAATCAGGAAAAATCCTTGCTTGGTCAAACTTAGCAAGAGTGCTGGGGTTGCCCTTCCTATTGCCTGAAAATAGGAAGCCCCTATCAATTGGATTACAATAACGGGGGTGGCTGCAAACACCCATCGCAAGGCCGTTGGGGTTCTTTCCAGGATTTCGGCATTGTTGGCCAAAGTAGCAGCATCCATGCCATCCGAATTGCTGATAAAAATGGAAACTATTTCCGATGGAAAGGCCATGATAATGATAAAAATAAGCAAGGCCAATGCTCCCGAATATTTAATGGAAGTATTGATAGATTCCCGAACCCTATCAAATTTGCGTGCTCCATAATTGTATCCCGCAATCGGTAAAAATCCCTGATTGACACCAATTACCGGAAACAAGGCAAACATCAACATTCGGCTGATAATCCCGTAACTTGCTACATCCAAGGCATCGCCATGGGTAATCAACACGTTGTTCAACAATACGGTAAGTACAGCAATGGTTCCTTGGCGTGCAAGCGTTACAAAACTCAGGGCATTGATTTCCTTTACCAGGTTTCGGTTCAGAAAAAACGATTGTAAGGTGAGCCGCAATTCACTCTTCACCATAAAAAACCAAAAGATGAACGCAAAACACACGGCATAACTGATAAAAGTAGCCCATGCCGCCCCTTCCATGCCCATATCAAAAACCTTAATCAATATCCAGTCCATGAAGATGTTGCCGATGGCCGGAAGCATCATGGCATACATGGCAAATTTGGGTTTCCCCTCGGCACGAATTACGTTGTTTCCCATCATGCACATCGCCAGCATAACAATGCCGTACAAAACAATTCGGTAATAGGTAAGTGCCAATTCCTTGAACGATTCGTCCGCACCAAAAAATTCGATTAGTTGGTGCTGAAAAATCAATCCAATGCATGCGAGCAATCCCGAGCTAAGCAATGTAAGTGTAATCTGGTTCCCGAACACTTTTAGCGCTTTGTCGTGGTCATCGGCTCCAAGGGCCCTGGACAAAACCGAGGTGCCTCCAATTCCCACGGCAAGACCAATGGCCCCAATGAAAAACGTAACCGGGATAACGACAGTTATGGCCGAAATAGCTAAGGGCCCTAACCAACGCCCTACAAAAATGGTATCCACGATCATGTTCAGCGACATGACCAAAATGCCAATGGAAGCAGGGACCGCTTGTTGGATGAGCAGTTTGCTAATGGATTCAGTCCCCAATGAAACAGAATGCTTTGCCATTTATGCGATTGCAGTTTTAAGATCTTTGATTTGCCAGTGTTCAATCCATTTGGAAAGTAATGAAGCAAAAGCATCACTATCGTTCAAGCATGGAACGGTGATAAATTCGGTACCGCCCATTTCGAGAAAAATTTCTTTTCCCTCCATGGCGATTTCTTCCAAGGTTTCCAGGCAGTCACTCACAAAAGCGGGAGTAACGATTGCCATGCTTTTGATCCCCATTTTTCCAAAACGCTCAATGGTGCGGTCGGTATAAGGCTGCAACCATGGATCAAATCCCAAACGCGATTGAAAAGAGGTAGAATAGGAACCTTTTGGTAATTGCAGTTTTTCGGCCACCAACCGGGTGGTTTCCAAGCATTGATGCCGGTAACAAAACCGATGGGCTTCGGAAGGCGTTTTGCAACAAACCTCGTCTAAGGCGCAGTGTCCTTTGGTAACATCGCTTTTTCGAATGTGTCGCTCAGGGACCCCGTGGTAACTGAAAAGTAAGTGCTCCACTTTTTTATCCTGAATGGATGCCGCAATGCTTTGGGACAAGACATCAATGTATTCTTCGTCGTTGTAAAAAGCTGGTAAAAAAGTGAGTTCCATTGTTGGAAACTTATTTTTTTGAATCTCCAACAACTTCACCTGAATCGTTTCAGTAGTGGCCATGGCAAACTGTGGGTATAGTGGAATGACCAATACTTGGTTTACGCCTTGTTGATGTAGTGTTTCCAAGCCTTTTTCAAGACTCATGCTTCCATACCTCATGGCCAATCCCACTGGAACTGTTGTTTTTTCTTGGACCTTTTCCTGCAATTTCTTTGAAATGACAATCAAAGGAGAACCCTCTTTCCACCAAATTTTTTGATAGGCTTCCGCCGATTTTTTTGGGCGTGTATTTAGGATAATTCCTTTTACTAATAAGGTTCTTGCCCATTTTGGTAGGTCGATCACACGGGGATCCATCAAAAATTCTTCAAGGTATTTTCTAACGTCCTTGGGATTGGTACTGTCTGGAGAGCCCAAGTTAACAAGCAGCACGCCTTTCTTCATAATGTCTACAAATTCAATACAAAAATACAGGCTAAGGGGGCAAAATTTCTTAAAAAAGCATCAAAGTTGCGCATTTCGCTATCGGGTTTCATGATGAAAACGATTCCATGATAAATTTTTTAGGAGTAATTCCATATTTTTTCTTGAACGCGGCAATAAAATGACTTGCCGTACTATACCCTATTTTAAGTCCAACTTCATTAACATTATGGCTGCCAGAAATCAAAAGTTGTCTTGCACGCTCCATTTTGTAATCGAACAAAAAACTGAATACAGGCTCCCCATAAACCTCTTTAAAACCCTCTTTCAATTTATTGATGGGGAGTGCAACCTCTTTAGAAAGCTCTTGCAAAGTCGGGGGTTCTGCCATTCTTGAAATGATGATGTCTTTTGCCATTTTTATTTTGGTCATATTTTCTTCATCGACCAGAAAAGGGCATTTTTCTACATCCCTTTGTTGCGGGGTGAAGTAAAGGCTCAATAATTCCAAGGTCTTTGCCTTAAGATAAAGTGATTGTACCATGGGGTGGAAACTGCCCTGAAGCATTTGGTTGAGCACAATAGCCATCGAGGGAGAGATCGTTTCATCCTTATAATACCTGCGTTGTTTATTTTCTTTACTGAGAAATGGAATGTGATTGGCTTCACTTGAAAACAGTTCATGCAAGGCTTGAATCGAGATCAACAGGGAAATCCCCCAACTCTTGGGATTCAATTGCAACGCAATAGGCAAATCTTGGTTGGGATTGTACAACAACAGCGAATGGTCTTCCAGCATAGGTAATTGATAACTTCCATCGTTGTACGAAAATTGGCCTTGTCCCTTAACCCCAAAATGAAACTGCACAACATGATGTGCAACATTTTTGTAATACTGTTGCATTTCCGAGCTTTCGTTAATCCATTTTAAAACGGAAATGCCACGGTCATTCAATAATTCAAGAAAAATGCCTTCAGCGATATTTTTAGGATGATTCAATGAAAATATTATTTAGAATTATTCTAGATTAATTCAATTGAATTATAATTTGAACCCTCAAATTTAAAGGAAAAAGCTGATGCTCGTCATACTTTTAGCAAAATTAACTTCCTTCGTTATTATTCGTGCCGTTAACGTTATTTTTTAAAATACCATTCTTCTACTTTTGCAGCATCATGCTATGAAAAAAACCTTGAGGCAATATTTTGATAAGGACCTTCCTGAAACATTTTTTGTAATTGGGATCAACTACACCAAAGCAGATGCAGAAACCCGAGGTCTTTACAGCCTTTCGGAAACCACACAACAACATTTGCTACTTGATACCAAAAAGCAGACTTACAATGCTTTAAGCGTTCTCTCTACCTGCAATCGGACCGAAGTGTATGGTTTTGCAAAAGATCCCGAACAGCTTATTCAACTCTTGTGCACTTACACGCGAGGCTCGACCAAAGTGTTTCACAAAATGGCGTATGTCTACAAAGGCCATGAAGCTGTATCACACGTGTTTAAAGTGGGCACCGGTCTGGACAGCCAAATTTTGGGAGATTTTGAGATCATCAGCCAACTGCGAAACAGCTTCAAGCGTTCGAAGGACCTTGGGCTCTTAAATGCCTACATGGAACGCCTCATCAACGTGGTGGTTCAAACGAGTAAGCGTATCAAAAATGAAACCCAAATTTCCAACGGTGCAACTTCGGTAAGTTTTGCTGCCGTGCAGTACATCTTGGCAAGGATTCCATTTGTTGCACAAAAGAACATCCTGTTGTTTGGGCTTGGGAAAATAGGAAGGAACACTTGTGAAAACCTCGTCAAACATACCCGAAACAAACAGATAACCCTTATCAATCGCTCCAAACCCAAAGCCGAAGCATTAGCGGGAAAATTTCAGCTTACCGTTAAGGACTATGCCGAGATCCAAAGTGAAATAATACAAACGGATGTACTCGTGGTGGCCACTGGAGCCTCAAACCCCACCATCAGTAAAGAACTGCTTTTTCTTAAAAAGCCCTTGCTGATCCTGGACTTATCTATCCCTAAAAATGTCGATTCAAATGTGGTCGAAAACCCATTGGTAAGTTTGGTTCATTTGGATGAACTTTCAAAAATGACTGACCAAACCCTGCACAACAGAAAAGCAGAATTGCCACTTGCCCTTGCCATTTTGGAGGAAGCCAAAGACGAATTTCACGAATGGGCTGCTCACAGAAAATATGCTCCCTTTATTAGATCCTTTAAAGAAAAGCTGAGTGAAATTAAAGATGGGGAAATCGCATTTCAGAGAAAAAAAACAGAAGGATTCCAAGAAGATCATGCCGCCTTGCTTGCCGATCGATTGATCCATAAATTGACGACACAGGTAGTCAATCATTTAAAAACCGCAAATGGATCGGCAGAACAAAGCCTGGAAATCATTCAAAAAATGTTTGAACTTGAAACCCAAAAGGATTGAAAAAGGCATTGCGCATTGGCACTAGAAACAGCCCCTTGGCCTTATGGCAGGCCCAGCAGGTGAAAACAAGATTGCAGGACCTAGGGTTTGAGACCGTATTGGTCCCTGTCACTTCAGACGGCGATCTCAATCTTCAAAAGCCCTTATATGAATTGGGAATTACGGGTATTTTTACCAAAACATTGGACTTGGCCCTTTTGAATGGAGAAATTGACATAGCCGTTCATAGCCTGAAGGATGTACCTACATTACTTCCCAAAGGCCTTGTGGAAACTGCGGTTTTGGAACGCGGCTCCCATAGTGATGTCTTAGTCCCAAAAGAGGGACTGGACCTTGGGGGGCCTTGTACCATAGCCACAGGAAGTCTGCGTAGAAAAGCACAATGGCTATACCGCTATCCCCACCACAAAGTGGTGGGTTTACGTGGTAACGTAAACACGAGGCTGCAACGCCTCGAGGATAGCGACTGGCAGGGAGCAGTTTTTGCAAAAGCGGGATTGGAACGCATCGACCTGCTCCCAAAAAATGCAATGGAATTGGAATGGATGATTCCCGCACCAGCACAAGGGGCTATGGTTATTGTCGCAAATGAAAATGACGTGTTTGCTAAAGAAGCATCCGCGCTCTTAAATCATGTTAATTCCCGAATTTGTACCTATGTTGAACGTGAATTCCTAAGGATATTGGAGGGGGGGTGTACCGCACCTATAGGAGCCTTGGCCAAGATTGAGCGCGGATGGATTCATTTCCATGGGATGTTGTTGGCAATAGATGGAACTGCTATGGTACAGGTGCAGAAAAAAACTGAGATCAATTCCTTCATAGGTTTCGGCAAATCCTGCGCCGAAGCGCTTCTTGGCAAGGGCGGAAAACCCATCATGGAACAAATTAAAAAGACCCATTCCCATTGAAAACAGTCCTGAGCACTAAAATCCTCAACCTTAATCAAAAGGAATTGTTGTTAAACGCTGGACTTCACTTGGTAGAATACAATGCCATTCAAATCGAGTTTTTGAAATTTGATGTGCCGAAAAAAATCGAAAACGCTGTATTTACAAGTCAAAATTCCGTACACGCTATCACCGGAAAAGACCTTCAGATTGAAAACGTGTTTTGTGTTGGACAAAAAACCAAACGCCTTTTAGAGACATTTGGGGAAAAAATCATAAAAACGTCTAAAAATGCTGCAGAATTGGCCAATTTCATTCAAAAATACCACAAAAATGATGTTTTTTATTATTTTTCGGGTGCCATAAGGAGGAATGAAATTGCGGATTCCTTTACTAAAAATTCGATAACCTTTTCCGAAATAACTACCTACAAAACAATCCTCAACCCCAAAAAATTCGATCAAAACTGGGACGCCATCCTCTTTTACAGCCCCAGTGGCGTGGAAAGCTACACACAAATCAATAGTTTGGATTCCCAACTCGCGATTTGTATTGGCGAAACTACTGCTTCCGAAACCTTAAAACATACCCCACGGGTCCATAGGGCAAATAGTCCTACCGTTGAAAGTGTAATTGCCAAAGCCGTTAACGTACTGCGATGATTAAAAACGATCTATTTTTACGTGCCCTAAAGGGTGAAACCGTAGAACGCCCTCCCGTTTGGTTGATGCGGCAAGCTGGACGCTACTTGCCTGAATTTCAAGAAATAAAAACGAAATACGATTTTTTTACGCGATGCCAAACGCCCGAACTGGCCAGTGAAATTACCCTACAGCCCATTCGTCGTTTTGGCATGGATGCTGCCATCCTGTTTAGTGATATTTTGGTGGTCCCACAAGCCATGAACATTCCTGTTGAAATGAAAGCCGAAATTGGACCTTGGTTGCCAAAACCCATTCATTCGGCTAGAGCCCTGGCAGAAGTATATGTCCCAGATATTGATGAAACCCTTGGCTACGTTATGGAAGCCATAAAAATGACCAAGGAAAAACTCCAAAACGAGATTCCATTGATCGGTTTTGCCGGTAGCCCATGGACCATTTTTTGTTACTGTACGGAAGGACAGGGCTCCAAAACCTTTGCCAAAGCCAAGGAGTTGTGTTACACCAACCCTCAGTTAGCACACCAATTACTTCAAAAAATCACTGATACAACCATTGCCTATTTGAAGAAAAAAGTAGGGGCTGGGGTAGACGCCGTACAACTATTTGATAGCTGGGGGGGCTTGCTCTCTCCTCACGATTATCAAGAATTCAGCTGGAAGTACCTGCAACAAATTATTGATGCACTGAAGCCATTGATTCCGGTTATCATCTTTGGAAAAGGGTGCTGGTTTGCCCTTGAAACCATGTCCAAAAGTGGTGCCGCTGCCCTAGGGATTGATTGGACCTGCCCAGCGGAAACAGCGCGAAAACTTACTGGCGGAATCATTACTTTACAAGGAAATTTTGACCCTTCCCGTCTATTGAGTTCCCCCAAGGTAATCGCCAACATGGTTACTGAGATGATTGATTCCTTTGGTAAAGATCGATACATTGTGAATCTGGGACATGGTATTTTGCCAAACATCCCATTGGAACATGTTAAGGTATTTGTTGAAACGGTTAAAGCCTATAGATAGGAATGAATTTGTGGGAAAAAATTAGACACATTCGCCCTACTCGATTGATTCAATTTGGGATAATATTCCTAAAAAGACCGTTATTGTTAGTTCCTGTGTGGAAAGCTACCAAAGGTACCTTAAAGGTGTGCGATCGATTGTATGGTAATCTGCACCATGGGACAGGAAAAGCAAATGCTTTTCGGCACGCTTTCTGGAACTACCAATTATGCCAAAAAACACTAAAAATTACCAGAGATAAGCAAAAAAGTGTCAATTTTACGCAAAAATTAGTTGATTTTTATGAAAAAGCCGCTAAAACCAAATGGTTAGATCAGGCCATGGATTTGCATAACAATGCTATTGGAAGAGCTTACTTTTTACTACATTTTGATAAAAATGATCGGGAAATCACCTATTTAATGCAAAAATTGGCTGAAAATGCTAAAAAAGTGGGTAAAATCGAAGAAATTCAAACTTACCATAATGCCCTTGTATATCTAAATGATGAACCATGTTAAAAGGTTATTTTAGAGGAATCAAAGCGTATGCCGGTACTTTCGGCATTATCTATAAATTGGGATTGTGGCGCTATTTTTTTGTGCCTATCATCCTAAGTGTTTTCATAGCCTTCCTCATTGGTTTTTCTGCTTGGGGTTTGTCGGACAACCTAGGCGGTTGGATTGCTCAAATCTGGCCATGGGAATGGGGCTCCCATACGTTTAGGACCGTTAGCGATGTTTTAGGAGGTTTGGCAATCATTACCCTGGGGCTTATTGCCTATAAACACATCGTAATGGCATTAAGTGCCCCCTTCATGGGCGCTGTCTCCGAAAAAATTGAAGCCCACTTCCATGAGGACACATCCAACAAATCCCAATCGAGTTTTATTCAATTGCTTTGGAGGGGAATTCGTGTCAACCTAAGAAACTTACTTATGGAACTTTTGCTTTCCATTCCCATCCTCATCATAGGCTTTATCCCATTCGTTGGCTTCATTTCCACCCCGCTATTATTTTTGGTGCAAGCGTACTATGCAGGATTTGGCAATATGGATTACACTCTGGAACGGCATCTGGACTACGCCAGAAGCATCCCTTTCGTAAAGTCCAACCGCGGCATTGCTATGGGCAATGGCACCATATTCATGCTACTGTTGTTGGTTCCGGTCTTAGGGCTGATCCTAGTCCTCCCACTTTCTGTTACAGCTGCATCCGTAAGTACTTTGGAGCTACTTCATCCTAAAAAAACGCCTTCAGTATGAAAGAAGCATTTGTAGATTACATCCACAATTTGCAAAACGGTATTACCACGGCTTTGGAAGCAATGGATGGTGTAGCCAAATTCAAGGAAGACCTTTGGGAACGCAAAGCTGGTGGCGGTGGAAAGACCAGGGTCATCGAAAATGGAGGCCTCTTCGAAAAAGGAGGTGTCAATACTAGTGTCGTACACGGAACCCTTCCCGAATCGCTTCAGCATTATTTTGAAACAGCGGATGCCGATTTTTTTGCAGCGGGGTTGAGCTTGGTCCTGCATCCCAAAAATCCCTTCGTCCCAACCGTTCACGCTAATTGGCGCTATTTTGAAATCTACGATCGCAATGGAACCCTTATGGATGCTTGGTTTGGTGGCGGACAAGACCTTACTCCTTATTACCTTTTTGAGGAAGATGCCAAACACTTTCACCAAGTGTGCAAATCGGTTTGTGATGCCCATGGAACTAATTTTTATGACGACTTTAAACAACAATGCGACGCGTATTTCTACAATACCCATCGCGGTGAAGCCCGAGGGATTGGTGGGTTGTTCTTCGATCGCTTGAAGGCCAATTCCGAGAGGGCAATGGAAGACTGGTATCATTTTGTTACTTCCGTTGGAAATAGTTTTTTGGATGCCTATTTGCCCATTGTTTCCGCCAGAAAGGCCATTCCCTATGGCGAGAGAGAACGCCAATGGCAAGAAATCCGCCGAGGACGCTATGTGGAATTCAATTTAGTGCACGATAAAGGCACTTTATTTGGGCTTAAAACCCAAGGGCGAATTGAAAGTATTTTAATGAGCCTTCCGCCCACCGTACAATGGCGTTACGATCACCATCCTGAAATGGGAAGTGCTGAAGCCAAATTGATTGAAGTATTAAAACATCCCATATCTTGGGTTTAAAATAGGTGTATGTATCCATTAAGAAGAAACCGAAGGTTACGAAAAAATGATGCCATCCGAAGCTTGGTTAGGGAAACCACAATTACGCCGAATGATTTTTTGGTTCCGTTATTTGTTGTGGAAGGAAAAGGGGTTAAATCGGAAATTGCGTCCATGCCCAATTACCACCGCCTAAGTTTGGATTTGTTGGCGCATGAAGTTAAAGAACTTTGGGCCATGGGACTAAAAAGCGTTTTGCTTTTTGCTAAAGTTCCAGACTCGCTTAAGGACAATAAAGGCAAGGAAGCTGTAACCCCAAATGGATTAATGCAACGTGCCATAAAAACGGTAAAAGAAGCCTGTCCCGAAATGTTGGTCATGAGCGATGTGGCGATGGACCCTTATTCTATTTACGGACACGATGGAATAGTTGCAAACGGCACCATCCTTAATGATGAAACTTGCTCAGTACTGGCTGCCATGAGTCTTTCCCATGTACAAGCAGGAGCCGATTTTGTGGCACCAAGCGATATGATGGATGGCCGCATTCGCTCCATTAGGGAAGCCTTGGATGCCAATGGATTTAAGGACGCTGGAATTATGAGCTACAGCGCCAAGTATGCTTCCGCGTTTTATGGCCCTTTTCGTGACGCTTTGGACAGCGCACCCGTAGCTATGGAAAACATTCCCAAGGATAAAAAAACCTATCAGATGGACCCTGCCAACCGCATCGAGGCCTTGCGGGAAACTTTGATGGACGTGGATGAAGGGGCAGACCTAGTGATGGTAAAACCTGGACTTTGCTATTTGGACATTGTCCGGGAAGTTCGGAATACAGTAGACGTCCCCTTAGCTGTTTATCAGGTTAGTGGTGAATACGCCATGATTAAAGCTGCTGCCGAAAAAGGCTGGCTAGATCATGATGCCGTTATGATGGAACAACTGATTGCCATGAAACGCGCCGGGGCCGATATCATTGCGAGTTATTTCGCGAAGGAAGCGGTACAATTAATTTCTTAACACACTATACCTGTTTGGTATAAACAGGGTTTAAATTCCGTAAGATCGTATTCAAAAATTGCGATACATCGTAGGGTTTCAAAATAATGTCGTTCATTCCTGCTTCCATAATTTTTTTTCGCATTTCATCAATTTCAACTGCAGTAAGGGCAATGATAGGCGTAACTTTATCAAACGTACGAATGTGCTGCGTGGCCTGAATCCCATCCATTCCGGGCATGTGAATGTCCATAAGTATGACATCGAAACGCTGCAACTTTACTTTTTGGATTGCTTCTTCCCCATTGTCGGCCAAGGAACAATTGAAAAGTCGTTGCTCCAAAATTTTCTGGGTAATTTTTTGATTGATCCTGTTGTCATCTACCACGAGAATGTGAATGTTCTCGAAAGTATTCTCGTATTGAAAAATATCCTTGAAAGGGGATGCCAATTCGGGCGCTTGGTAAGTATTCTCAGAAACTTCATAAGTCAATTCAAAACTAAAGGTTGCTCCTTTCCCAAGTTCACTATCTAGATGAATTTCACTGCCGTGGAGTGCCAATAATTTTTTCACTATGGGCAACCCCAGTCCGGTTCCCTGATAACTGTAATTCTTGTTTTCAACTTGGGAAAATTCTTCAAAAATAGTGGCTTGGTTCTCTTTCGGAATCCCAATTCCGTCATCCCTTACCATAAAGCGCAAACTGTAATGGGTACGGTCCATAGAGCAATCCAATGATTCAATGGCAATCCAAATGGTGCCTCCCTCATTAAATTTCACCGCATTGCCCACCAAATTCATCAAAATCTGCGAAAGTCGGACGGAATCCCCAACCAACTGATCTGGGATTGCTTCATCAATGGATAATTCTATCTGATTGTTGTTTTGTTCCAAACTAAAACTGAAGGTCCTTACGATATTGTTTAACAAACGCCTAAGGGAAAAGGGGGTGCGCTCCAGTTTCACCCCGTTGGCATCCATTTTGTTAAGTGTAAGTACATCATTGATCAAGGCCAACAAATAATCTGCTGAAAACTTCAGGGATTTCAAGTCGTCCTGATGCTCCTTAAGTTTTTGGTCCTCCATCAAAATTGAAGAAATTCCGATAACCCCGTAAAGCGGTGTTCGAAGTTCATGACTAATGGTCGAGAAAAACTGGGTTTTAAGCGTAGAAAGCTTCTCGGCCTCTTCCTTGGCCTGGGTTAACTCCAGGTTTTTGTGAAACAACCGATTGATGTACCTTTTCCTAGTTTTCGATAAGCGGTAAATGACAATGAAGGCAAAGAGCAATCCCACAAAAGACCCTATGAAAATATAGGCCAAAAATCTTGATTTTTCTGCAATAGCGGCATTGTATTCCCGTTCCTTTTGTGCTATTTCGAGATCGCTTTGGTATTGCTGTAGGACAAATTTGGCGCTGGCTTCCTCTAGAGCACTCACTTTATCTTTATCGAACACCCTCTTGTCGTAGGCAATCTGCTTTAGCAAACTTTCGTTGGCGTTTCTATAATCTCCTTCCAATTTGTAGGCTTCAGCAAGGTAACGGTTGGCTTCAGCGGCTTGTATCACGAAATCGCGCTCTTCCGAAACGGTTGCCACCTCTTTTAATTCCTTGATGGCCAAATTGTTTTTCCCTTTAAGCAAGTAATACCTCCCAAAGAGAACTTGCAGATTTAGGTGCAGCAGTATGCTTTGTTTCTCAACTTGGGCCAATTGTTTTGTCTTTATGAGGTACGGATACGCCTTATCGGGTTCTTTCAAATCGATGTAGGTCCATCCAATGTTCATATACTCCACCAAGTTCTTCACTTCGCCTTTTGGGCTTTTTTCGTTGATGGCGATACTCTTTTTGTAGTATGTTATCGCTTTATCATAATAAACCCCAGTTTCAGCATACAAATTGCCAAAGGCGCTGTAGGCCCAGGCAATGAGACTATCGGTTCCCGAAAGCTGGGCTTGTTTTAGCGCATTTTCATAGTTAATGCGCCCTTTAATACTGTCTTTTAGTACATAGCTGTAAGTATGGCCCAATTCAATATAAGCCCGAAAAGCATAATAAGGATTTTTAGCCCTTTTGGCTTCGTCGATAAGCTGGGTATTGGCTTGAATGGAATTAACGTAATCGTAACGGTAATAATAGTCCCTGGAAGTTTCAAGCAATGTAGCAAGGCTGTCCGTAGAAATAGCTGGTATTTCCTGTGCCCAAAGGGTAGGGTAAAAGCATAGCATCCAAAGGACAAAACACAGATAATGTCGCATCGTTCAGGGATTTGGGTGGCGTAAATCTAATTATAAAGTTGATTTTTGCAAAAAAAAAGTGGTTTTTTGAATTTCATAACCCCATAAAAAACAGGAAAATACCCTAATTTAGGAGCATGGAATTTGCCACTATTGATACCCCTTTGGGCCCGCTTTCCGTTGAAGGCAATAGCGAGGGTATTTCAAAAGTTTTTTTCAACCCGGAAGCGTCGACCAATGAACCCGTCCCTGCTGTTTTGGAGGAAGCTGTTGCCCAATTAAAAGCCTATTTTAAAGGTACCCTAACATCATTTCAACTGCATTTGAAACCGGAAGGAACTCCATTTCAGAAAAAAGTATGGAAACAGTTGCAAGAAATCCCATTTGGAAAAACCACCACCTACCTCAATATTGCCAATCGGTTGGGAGATCCCAAAGTAATTAGGGCTGCAGCATCTGCCAATGGGAAAAACCCTATTGCCATCATCATTCCTTGCCACCGCGTTATTGGAAGTGATGGCTCCCTCATTGGCTATGCCGGGGGATTGCATAAAAAAAAGTGGCTTTTGGAACACGAAAGCCCCATTAAACAGGGTTCATTATTTTAATAACACACTATGAAACGTCTCAAAAAATTCTTCAAATGGCTTTTGATCCTTTCAATCTTGGTCATCGCAGTTTTATACCTAACCGATACCGATTACTTAATCAAAGCGGTACGGACCATCTACCTGAAAGGGCATACTACCGCTTATCTAGAAGATTATCAACAGTTTGACAACGATACTTTGCGCACCGGTACTCCACAGCCCTGGGCATTGCATCGCAACTACAATACTTCCACTGAAACCGAAAAATTAACGCAGTGGAACAACGACCTTGGTACGGTGGCATTCTTGATCTTCAAAAATGACAGCATTTGGTTCGAAAAATATTACGATGGGTATGATAAGGCTTCGAAAAGCAATTCTTTCTCCATGGTTAAAAGCATGGTATCGGCTATGTTGGGCAAAGCCATCATGGAAGGACACATTAAAGGATTGGACCAGCCTGTAAGTGATTTCTACCCTGAGTTCAGTGAAGGAATGGCAAAACAGATGACTGTAGGTGATTTATCTTCCATGGCTTCAGGTACCAATTGGGATGAAGCTTATTATTCTCCCTTTTCCATCACAACCAGGGCTTATTTTGATGACGATTTGCGAAAAGTCATTTTGGGTTTGAAAGTGGTGAACCCGCCTGGAAAATCATTCAAATATGCCAGTGGCGATACCGAATTATTGGCCATGGTTTTGGAAAAGGCAACCGGAAAACGATTGGTTGAGTATTTAAGTGAAGTGTTTTGGGAGCCCATGGGTGCCGAACACGAAGCCTTGTGGCAAGTGGATAGCAAGGAAAGCGACATGGTGAAAGCTTTTTGCTGCTTGGCGAGCAATGCCCGCGATTTTGCACGCTTCGGTAAGTTGTACAAAGACCATGGTAGGTGGAACGGCAAACAATTGTTGGATAGCTCCTTCATAGCCAAATCGGTTACCCCCAGGTTTCCGGAAAGCCCCCAATACGGATACGGGTGGTGGCTTTATAAAACCGAAAAACACTCGTTTTTTATGATGCGAGGCCACTTGGGGCAGTACGTTATTGTGGAACCTAATGACAACATTATGATTGTTCGTTTGGGTCATCGAAAAAGTCCTGACGCTGGTGTTGGGAAGTTCACGGAAGACATCCGGGTTTACTTAGAGGAAGCTTACCGCATGCTGGAAATTGAATTTCCTTAAAAAATTGTAATTTTACCAATCTCCCCTGCAATTCAAAGCAGCAACACATGTTACATCGCATTTCCTTGGAACATATCCTTTTTCTGGATATTGAAACCGTACCACAGTTTGAATCTTTTGAATTGTTGGACCCCCTGGCACAACAATTATGGGAACAAAAAACGGAATACCAACGAAAGGAGGAATTTACTCCTTCCGAATTTTATGATCGTGCAGGAATTTGGGCAGAGTTCGGTAAAATTATTTGTATCTCCGTGGGTTATTTTGTTCGCTCCAATAACCAAAGACAATTTAGGGTTACTAGTATTTCCGGTGAAGAGCACCACATTTTAACAAATTTCAACAAGCTTCTTCAAACGCACTTCAACAAAGCACAGGATCTTTTATGTGCCCACAATGGCAAGGAATTTGATTTTCCTTACATCGCCCGCCGCATGATCATTCATGGCCTTCCACTGCCAAACAAACTCAATCTTTTTGGAAAAAAACCGTGGGAAATCCCCCATTTGGATACCATGGAATTGTGGAAGTTTGGAGATTATAAAACATATACCTCACTGAAACTTATGGCCTATACCTTGGGCATTCCTTCGCCTAAGGACGATATCGACGGAAGTCAGGTGCGCGATGTTTTTTACGTAGAAAAAGACCTGGAGCGTATTGTTCACTATTGCGAAAAAGACACCATTACCGTTGCACAGATCTTTTTAAAGCTACGCAACGAAACCTTATTGGAAGATCACGAAATTATTGTAGTATAACAGAATCGATGGTATCTTTGAAGCAATGGAATCCAAACCAATATTAAGTGTAGAAAACCTTAGCATTTCTTTTAAGGAGAAATCCTCGACGAAGGCCGTTTCAGGGGTTTCCTTTTCTGTAAACGAAAATGAAATCCTAGGTATTGTTGGGGAATCTGGTTCGGGCAAATCGGTAACCTCGATGGCCATTATGGGATTATTACCCAAAAATGCCCTCTTGGAAGGTCAAATCCTTTTTAGTGAAATCCCTTTGGTAGGAACCAACAAGCAGTCCATAAAACCCCTTTTGGGGAAGGAAATGGCCATGATCTTTCAAGAGCCCATGAGCGCCCTAAATCCTTCTCTGACCTGCGGCGCGCAAGTTTCGGAAATGTTACGCCTTCACTTTAAAATGACTCCTTCTGGAGCAAAAAAAGAAACCCTGTCCCTGTTCGAAAAGGTGAAACTTCCCCGGCCCAAAGAAATTTACAAAAGTTACCCACACCAAATCAGTGGGGGCCAAATGCAACGGGTGATGATTGCTATGGCTATTTCATGCAAACCCAAATTACTGATTGCAGATGAACCCACAACAGCATTGGATGTAACGGTACAACGCGAAATCATCAATCTACTTAAATTCCTTCAAAAAGAAACAGGCATGAGCCTTATTTTCATTTCACATGACCTAGCACTCGTTTCCGAAATTGCCGATCGCGTCCTAGTCATGAAACAGGGCAAAGTGGTAGAAGAAGGTACTGCCTACCAAATTTTCAAACTCCCAAGAGCTGCCTACACCAAAGCATTATTGGCCTCAAGGCCCCCATTGGATAAACGGCTTCAAAAATTGCCGACCATCGCCTTGCTGGAGGAAGAACATTTCAAGATACAAACCGTTACTCCACAGCAACGTGCGTTGAAACACAAAAAAATGTACTTGCAAAAACCACTTTTGGAAGTCATCAATCTTGAAAAAGAGTACTTAAAAAAAACCTTTTTGTTTCGCAAAAAAGAAGGGTTGAAGGCGGTTGATGGCGTTTCATTTTCCATTTTTGAAGGGGAAACGGTTGGTTTGGTGGGAGAATCGGGTTGCGGAAAATCGACCCTCGGAAAAACCTTGATGCATTTGGAAAAAGCAACGGCGGGCTCCATTTTTTTCCGCGGAAAAGACATCACTTCCATTTCCCAAAAGCAAATCCGTGAACTACGGAAAGCTATTCAGCTGATATTCCAAGATCCCTACGCCTCCCTAAATCCGAGATTGTTAATAGGGAAAGCCATTGAAGAACCCATGCAGGTGCACGGGATAGCGGCTTCTGCAACAATGCTCAAAAATAAAGCCATCGAGCTTTTGGAAAAAGTAGGACTCGATGCCAGTTTTTACCAACGCTATCCCCACGAGCTTTCCGGCGGTCAAAGACAACGGGTTGGTATTGCCCGTGCCATTGCATTGGAACCAAAATTGATAATTTGCGACGAATCAGTAAGTGCTTTGGACATCTCGGTTCAGGCCCAGGTTCTTAATTTACTGAACGAATTGAAGGAAACCTTTGGGTTTACCTATTTATTTATCTCGCACGACTTAGCCGTAGTAAAGTTTATGGCCGATCAATTGATTGTAATGAACAAGGGCCGAATTGAAGAATTGGGAGATGCTGATGAAATTTACGAAAATCCAAAAACAACCTATACACAGCATTTAATTGAAGCCATCCCAAAAGGAATGTAACGGTGAAAAAAAAAGCCCGCTCTAACCTCACAAAGAACGGGCCTACCTTTATCTGAATCGTTGCAGATTTGGGGAAAAAGGGTTTTTTCAATACGTTACATCAACAGGAACACTTTTTTGGCAACATAGGTAATACTTTTCAGTAATTGCGCGGTGTTTTTCATCCAGTTGGTTACACTCTTCATAGTATAAGTTGGTTAAGTTTGTTAGTCAGATTTGGGACGACTAAAGTGTGAAAAAAAATATTATTAAAACGACTAAAAACACAAAAATTCGATGAAATGCATTATTTTTTAACATTTAATCGAATTTTAGCCCCTAAAAATGTAGGAATGGACCTAAAACTGCATCTCTGGAATACTTCCTTCCACAACCAAATCGCCTTCGGTAGCTGCTTTAATTTCTTCAACAGTAACTCCAGGAGCGCGTTCGAGTAAGTAAAATTGATAGTCTTTAATTTCCAGTACCGCTAAATCGGTAACAATCTTTTTGACACACTGAACCCCTGTGAGTGGCAAGGTACATTGGTGCAACAATTTGGATTCCCCAGCCTTATTGGTATGCATCATGGCCACTATGATGTTTTCGGCTGAAGCGACCAAATCCATGGCACCACCCATTCCTTTCACCATTTTCCCGGGGATTTTCCAATTGGCAATATCTCCGTTTTGAGCGACTTCCATGGCCCCTAAGATGGTAAGGTCTACATGTTGCCCACGGATCATGGAAAAACTCATGGCCGAATCGAAAAATGAAGCTCCGGGAAGCGCGGTGATGGTCTGTTTTCCTGCATTAATGAGGTCTGGGTCTTCTTCTCCTTCATAAGGGAAGGGGCCCATTCCTAAGATGCCATTTTCACTTTGGAACTCTACTTCGATATCGTTGCGCACAAAATTGGCTACTAAAGTGGGAATCCCAATTCCAAGATTAACGTAATACCCATTTTTTACTTCCTTGGCAATTCGTTGTGCTATTTGGTTTTTGTCCAGTGCCATTAGCCTTTTTTTCTTGTTGTTAATTGTTCAATCCGTTTTTCATAATGGATCCCTTGAAAAATACGCTGTACAAATATCCCAGGAATATGAATTTCATTGGGATCCAAATCCCCTGTAGGAACCAATTCTTCAACTTCTACTACGGTAATCTTGGCAGCGCCACACATGTTAGGATTGAAATTACGGGCAGTCCCCTTGAAGATTAAGTTGCCGGCCGTGTCTCCCTTCCAGGCTTTGATGAAGGCAAAGTCGGCTTTGAAGGCGTGCTCCATGACATGCATCTTCCCATTGAATTCGCGCGATTCTTTTCCTTCCGCTACTTCCGTCCCGTACCCTGCTGGTGTATAAAAGGCAGGGATTCCACTTTGTGCAGCTTGACAGCGTTGGGCCAAGGTCCCTTGCGGGATCAGTTCTACCTCCAATTCCCCGCTTAACATTTGACGTTCAAATTCTGCATTTTCACCCACATAGGATGAAACCATTTTTCTGATTTGCTTCTTTTGCAACAATAAGCCCAATCCAAAATCGTCTACCCCAGCGTTGTTAGAGATGCAGGTTACGTCCTTGATATTCCTCCTCACCAATTCGGTAATGCAATTTTCGGGGATGCCGCAAAGACCAAAGCCCCCCAGCATCAACGTCATTCCATCCTGTATTCCATGGCAAGCTTCCTGTGCGTTCGAAACTGTTTTTGTTATCATTCAGTTCAATTTTAATTCCTCTCTAAGTTACAAAATTAGCCCTACAAAAAAACCCGAATGCTCGGGTTTTAAGTCAGTATTTAGGGATTGAGGTCAAATTCATCGTCGGGAATTTCCGGATCGCCTCCCTCTTCCCCATATTTTGAACAATCGGTTTCAATGGATAGTTTTTGGGGCTTGCTGAAATTGTTCTTCGAAATGTCCAAAGAAGAGTCTTCATAACATTTTCGCATATAGATAGCCCAAATAGGAAGTGCCATGGTAGCTCCTTGTCCATAGGCCGTGCGGGAAAAATGGGTAGAGCGGTCTTCTCCGCCAACCCAAACGCCTGTAGCCAAATTGGGAACCATGCCCATAAACCACCCATCGCTGTTATTTTGGGTCGTCCCTGTTTTTCCTGCAATAGGATTAGTAAACTCGTAGGGATACCCCGTAACGACACTTTTGTACACTGCATTGGTGCTAGCCCAGGAATGGCGCAGCCGTTGTCCAGAACCCGATTCGGTGACCCCTTGCATCAAACTGATCGTGACATAAGCCGATTCTTTACTAATTACATCCCTGGTTTCGGGCACGTATTGATATAAAATAGTTCCATTCTTGTCTTCAATACGTTGTACCAAAACCGGTTTTACATAAACCCCTTCATTGGCAAACGTACTGTAGGCTCCTACCATTTCGAACAAGCTCACATCGGCGGTTCCAAGTGCTATAGAAGGAGCCTCCGGAATATCACTGGCGTCTACCCCCATTTTTTCAACCAAATCAATTACGGGTCGGGGACCTACGCGATCAATCAGACGCGCCGTAATGGTATTGATGGAATTGGCCAGGGCATTCTTGAGGGTTTTCATCCCCCCATAACTTCCATCACTGTTCTTAGGGCACCATTCCTTAAGCAACCCGTACTTGCCTGCTGGAATACAAAATGGGGTATTGGGCAGGGTGTCGCAAGGCGACATGTGCATTTGATCGATGGCTGTGGCATAAACAAAGGGTTTGAAGGTAGAGCCTATTTGGCGCTCCCCCGTTTTTACCATGTCGTACTTGAAGTGTTTGTAATCAATCCCCCCGACCCAAGCTTTAATCTCTCCAGTTTGTGGGGTCATGGACATCATCGAGGCCCTTAAAAACGATTTGTAATAACGGATGGAATCCTTGGGTGTCATCAATGTATCAATACTGCCTCCCCATGAAAAAATGGTCATTTGGGTCTTTTTGTCAAAACTTTCAATGATTTCCTTTTCGGATTTCCCTTGTTTTTTCAATTCGCGCCAACGATCGCTCCTACGCATGGCTGCATTCATGATGTTGCGCTCTTCTTCTTCGGTAATGTCCCTGAATGGGGCCGTTTTGTTCTTTTCATTTTGAAGCGAAAACTCCTTTTGAAGATTGGCCATATGTGCATCAATCGCTTCTTCTGCAAATTTCTGCATCTTGGAATCCAGGGAGGTATAAATCTTTAGCCCGTCACTATTGATATCGTAAATACTGCCATCGGGCTTGGGGTTATCTTTAGCCCATTGTTTCATATACCCCCTAATGTACTCCCGAACATAAGTACCAATACCCTCGTCATGATTTTGAGGCGTAAACTTAACCCCAAGTGGAAGTTGTTGAAGGGAATCCTGTTGCGCCGCTGAAATAAAACCATATTTTTCCATCTGGGAAAGTACCACATTGCGGCGGTTCATAACCCCCTCAGGGTTTCTTTTGGGGTTGTAGAGGGAAGAGTTTTTAAACATCCCAACCAACATGGCCGATTCCTCTATTTTGAGTTCTTGAGGGGGTTTGTCAAAGTAAATATTAGCAGCAGATTCGATGCCGATGGCTAAATTGAGGAAATCATACACGTTAAAATACATGGTAATGATTTCTTCTTTGGTATAGCGTCGCTCCAAACGGGTGGCGATGATCATTTCTTTCACCTTCTGAAGAGCCCTTTCCAACTTGCTCTGTGCTACCTTCTCCGTAAAAAATTGTTTGGCCAACTGTTGGGAAATGGTACTGGCCCCACCGCGTGAACCTAAAAATACAAAGGCCCGTAAAGTCCCTTTTCCATCAATCCCAGAATGTTCCTTGAAACGAGCATCCTCCGTTGCGATGAGTGCATTGACCAAATGCTCGGGAAGGTCTTCGTATTGAATTGGGGTTCGATTTTCTTTAAAAAACTTTCCGATTACTTGCCCATCTGAAGAAATGATCTGGGTAGCCAGGTCCTTTTCAGGATTTTCCAAACTGGTTTCGTCGGGAAGTTTTCCAAAAATGCCCCATGAAGCCAAAAGAAAAATTAGCAATACCAATAACACAAAACCAGCAAATAGCTTCCAAAACGTCTTGATATGCCGTTTTAAATCCGAGGTTTCCTGTTTTGTTTGTTTTGTTTTGTTTGCCATATCATTCAGGAACTTTTTCAATACTGTAGCCTACTTCGGTAATTCCCTTAAGTTGAGAAACGCCCCCGGCCTCTCCATTATTGCGTACTGCTTGTGAAACCTTCAAGGTGTAATTTCCATCTTCAAAAAAACGCACTCCTTCCTTGAACCATAATTTACTTTCCTTAACAGGACCCAAACCTGTTCCCAACCAACTGCCATCGGGTGCTGCCATTCTATATTCCAGGGTATCCGTAATGGTCTTGCCATGCGGAAACTGCATGCTAGCGATAAGGAAAATGTTGTTGTAGGGATATTCATTCGTGTTCCTTAAATGTAAGAATACGTTATAAGTGGTAAGAGAATCCAACGGAGGAATTGTAAATACTATTTCTTCCTTTTGGTCCCAACCCCCGGTTAATGATTTCATTTCGCCCACAACCACATCGGCATTGCAGGAAACAAGTAGCAACACCAAGAGTCCCCATACACTAATTTTTGGCATTTCGTTTTGGATTGTTCTTGCGGTTTCGATTACGGTTCTTGTGTTTTCTGTGTTTCTTGTTGGGGCGGTCAAAACGGGTAAGGCTGTCCTGCCCTACCACATTATTGAAAAGATTTTGCTCTTCAACGGGTTTCTCTTCCATAAACTCCTCTAATGCTGAAACTTTTTTTCCTTTTTTATTGATGGCAATAATTTCATTGACCTTGTCAACCGAAAGTTCGAGCCATGTCATCCCCTCGCTTTCATAGGAAAACCACATCAATCCCTTAAATATATCCACTTTTTGACAATGGGCCCTCCCTTTTTCGGTCAAGAGTTTAACATCCATCTTTGGAAAGCTTTCCAGTGCTTCCATGTAGGTATCCAATTCGTAATTGAGGCAACACTTCAATTTACCGCATTGTCCCGCCAGTTTTTGTGGGTTTAACGAAAGTTGTTGGTACCTGGCAGCAGAAGTGTTGACCGAACGGAAATCGGTTAGCCAGGTAGAACAGCACAATTCCCTTCCACAAGAACCTATCCCTCCCAGCCGAGCGGCTTCCTGTCGGAACCCAACTTGCTTCATTTCGATGCGGGTACTGAAAGCGCGCGCAAAATCCTTGATGAGTTGGCGAAAATCTACCCGATCCTCTGCGGTGTAGTAAAAAGTAACTTTAGAGCCATCTCCTTGATATTCCACGTCACTGATCTTCATTTTAAGGCCAAGTGCCATGGCAATCTCCCGGGATCTTTTTTGTACTTCCGGCTCTTTTTCACGCACTTTCTGCCAAATATCAATGTCCTTTTGATTGGCTTTGCGGTAAATTTTTGGAAGTTCTTCCAACTTCACAGAAACTTTTTTGCGTTTCATCTGCACTTTTACCAATTCCCCGGTCAGGGTCACAATCCCGACGTCATGACCCGGAGAAGTTTCCGTAGCCACAATATCGCCTATTGTAAGAGGCATATTTTCGGGATTTCTGAAGAAATCCTTCCTTCCATTTTTAAACCGAACCTCTAAAGCATTGAAGGGCTCCATGTTCCCTGGCAAGGACATGTTCGAAAGCCAATCGAAAACGGTTAGTTTGTTGCAACCATCGGTACCACAGGTCCCATTGTTTTTACAACCCTTGGGAGTTCCGCTTGTGTTGGTTGCGCAGCTAGTGCAGCCCATAATGTCTTTATATCAAGCTCTATTTCAATTGAAAAGAGACGAAGATGAAACTTTTTTTTAAAAAGTAAAGATACCTTATTTCTTACAAAACGCGGAATCTTATTTTGTTTAAATTTAGATGCAACAACTTCCCGCCCATTCAACAATTTTTTTTGTGAAAATTTTATCAAAAAAAGAGGTTGGGAAAGCGTTAGCATACCGTGAGTCGATTCAAAACTTTATACAAATCCCCTTTAATCAAAAAGATTGGGAAGCGCCGCTGGAAGCTGCTATTGCTAATAGTGGTTTTTACAGCTTGGTGGTTTTGTTTGCCCAAGCCGTTATTCAATGATGCCCATTCCACCGTGGTTGAAAGCAAGGAAGGCTATTTGATGGGGGCTCGTATTGCAGACGATGGGCAATGGCGATTTCCAGAGATGGATTCGGTTCCAAGTCGTTTTGAAAAAGCCATTATTTACTTTGAGGACGAACATTTTTACAACCATCCTGGGTTCAATCCTGTTTCGATGTCCAAAGCCTTGTGGCAAAATTTGACGACCAAAAATCGTCGAGGCGGAAGTACCCTTACCCAACAAGTAATTCGTTTGTCTAGGAAAAATCGTAGCAGAAGCTATTTCGAAAAAGGAATTGAACTTTTTATGGCCACCCGCCTAGAAGTACGTTACTCGAAAAAGGACATTTTAAGACTTTATGCTTCACATGCTCCATTTGGAGGTAATGTGGTAGGCCTTGAAACAGCATCTTGGCGTTATTTTGGAATCCCTTCTTATCGTTTAAGCTGGGGGCAAACTGCGGCCCTAGCCGTATTGCCCAATGCCCCCTCCCTGATTTTTCCCGGGAAAAACGAGGTGATTTTCAAAAATAAAAGGGACCGCCTGTTAAAAAAACTTTTTGAAAACGAAGTCATCGACGAAACCACTTACCAACTTGCCATCGAAGAGCCGCTTCCGGGCAAGCCAATGCCATTGCCTGATACTGCACCCCATCTCACGGAGAAAGTGCGCAGGGAATTTCCCGGTCAAAGATTGGTTTCTTCTCTGGAGTTTTCACTACAAAAACGGGTGAACCAAATTGTGAAAGAACACCACCACTTGCTCAGTCAAAATGAAATTAATAATCTGGCCGTACTAGTCTTGGATGTGGACTCCCGTAAAGTGTTAGCTTATGTTGGTAATGCTCCCAGCGATGGAGAACACAACCCATTTGTAGACATTATCGACAAATCCCGCAGTACCGGAAGCATCCTTAAGCCTTTTTTGTATGCCGCAGCGATGGACAGCGGGGAATTACTCCCCGAGATGCTTGTTGCGGACGTGCCAACTGTCATTAATGGATACAGTCCCGAGAATTTTGACAATCAATTTAACGGAGCCGTTCCGGCCAATGTTGCGCTTTCAAGATCACTTAATGTCCCAGCGGTTCGCTTATTGCGAAGTTATGGCTTGGATCGTTTTTACAACCGGCTCAAAGAATTGCATTTCACCACCATCAATCAACCCGCAAACCATTATGGATTGAGTCTGATTCTTGGTGGAGCCGAAAGCTCGCTCTGGGAAATCACCAATACCTATGCTGGTTTGGCTGCTACCCTCAATTTTTTCAATAATTCTTCCAGTGAATACCCCTCCAATGCCTTTCGTAAGCCGTCCATCACCATTTCTTCAAAGGCTGATTTTATTGAAAAAACCTCAAATCCTCCAGTTTTTGATGCAGGTTCCATTTACAAAACTTTCGAAGCCCTGCGTGAAGTAAACCGGCCACAAGGTGAAGAAAATTGGGCCTTTTTCAGCAATTCCCAACCCATAGCCTGGAAAACAGGTACCAGCTTTGGTTTTAAGGATGCTTGGGCGGTAGGCGTTACGCCAAAATATGCCATTGGGGTATGGGTTGGCAATGCCGATGGGGAGGGTCGCCCAGGACTTACAGGTGTGCAGGCCGCGGCTCCTGTACTTTTCGACGTACTTCGTGCGTTACCCTCCAGTGGATGGTTTGGCATTCCGTACGATGCCTTAGTAGAAGCCGATGTTTGTGTAAAGAGTGGTCATTTGGCTGGGCCTTATTGCGACCCCATTCGGAAGGAATGGATCCCAAAGGAGGGGTTAAAATCAACTACATGCCCTTATCATCAAACTGTTTTCTTGAATACTGAGAGAACACTAAGAGTGAATAGTTCCTGTTATTCCCTATCTGAAATGAAACAGGAATCGTGGTTTTCCTTGCCTCCTGTCATGGAATACTATTACGGTCAAAAACATCCAGAATACCAAGCCCTGCCTCCATACCAATTGGATTGTTTGAAGGACAACGAACTGCCAATGGAGTTTATTTTTCCGAAAATGGGAGAGGCAATTGTGCTGCCTAGAAATTTGGACGAAACGCTAAACGAAGTGGTCTTTTCCTTAGCCCACCATCATCCAGATAGCACCGTTTATTGGTATCTGGACGATCAGTTTATTGGGGCCACACACACTTTTCACGAATTGGGATATCAGCCCAAACCAGGTACCTACATGCTTATAGCTGTTGACAATCTTGGAAATGAAATCAAAGAATCCATCACCATTACCCTAGCTTCTCCTTAATTGCGTATTTTAGATACAAATTTTAGGTATGCGGTTAGTTCGCTTTTTGGTCTTTTTAGTGTTGCTTTCCTGTTCTGGCCCCAAGGAAAAAATCGCTTCCCAGTCGATGGCGTTGATTCCCAAACCACAGGAAATTACGGTTAGCGAAGGTGCTTTTAGTTGGAATGCCCAACTTTCCTTCCATTCGGACGAAACATTCGGGATTGCCAAAAATTTCATGGTTGATTACCTTTCGAAAAGTGGGTATTCGTTGGTCGATGCCTCTCTGGAAGGAGCCAAATTCAAAATAATCCGGGACTCGCTCATCCCTTCAGAGGGTTATTCGTTGTCTGTCACCAAAAAAAGCATTGTCCTAAAAGCTGCTGATGCTTCTGGAGCATTTTATGGCATCCAAACCTTACGGCAGCTAATGCCCACAGATTTGGAACACTCCAATTCGTTTCCAAACCCCGCTATGGAACTTCCATTGGTACAAATTTCGGATTATCCCAAATTTTCCTATCGGGGAATGCATTTGGACGTTGGTCGCCATTTTTTTGATAAGGAATGCATCAAAAGGTACCTTTCCTATCTTGCACTGCTTAAGATGAATTATTTCCATTGGCACCTAACAGAAGATCAGGGTTGGCGCATTGAAATCAAAAAATATCCAAAACTCATTGCTCACGCGGCTTACCGCGATGAAACCCTAGTGGGACATTACAACAACTCCCCGGCGCAATACGATGGACAGCGTTATGGCGGATTTTATACCCAAGAGGATATTAAGGAAATTGTTGAATATGCCCAAAAACTCAATATCACCATCATCCCAGAAATTGAAATGCCAGGGCATGCACAAGCGGCCATCAGTGCTTATCCCGAATTGGGTTGCACCGGGGACCTGGTTCCCGTAGCCAAAACTTGGGGGGTTTTTGAAGAAATTTATTGCCCTAAGGAAAGTACGTTTCAGTTTTTGGAAGATGTACTATCGGAAGTCATTGCCCTTTTCCCCGGGGAATACATCCACATTGGTGGTGATGAAGCCCCAAAAAATCATTGGAAAAATTGCTCCCATTGCCAAGATTTGATCAGAAATGAAGGGTTAAAAGACGAGCACGAACTGCAAAGCTATTTCATTAAGCGCATTGAAACTTTCTTGAATAGTAAGGGGAAAAAAATCATTGGTTGGGATGAAATCCTTGAGGGCGGATTGGCTCCAAATGCAACAGTCATGTCCTGGCGTGGGGCCGAAGGAGGCATTGCAGCCGCAAAGCAGCAACATTCTGTAATTATGACGCCCACCTCTTATTGTTACTTTGATTATTACCAAAGTGAACGCCCCGAAGAGCCGCTCGCCATTGGCGGATTTTTACCTTTGGAAAAAGTATTTGACTTCAATCCAATTCCCGAGGAGCTTACTGCGTCAGAATCCAAATTTATTTTGGGTGCTCAAGGAAATCTGTGGACAGAGTATATCCCAAATGAAAAACAGCTTGAGTACATGGTTTTTCCACGGATACTGGCCATGAGCGAAGTGGTTTGGAGCGGTCCCACAGCCGATTTTCAGAACGACTATCCCCAATTTGCCAACCGTACCGAAAAATTTTTTAAACGACTGGATGCTTTAGGGGTAAACTATGCAAATCATTTGTATGAAATTCAAAGTACCATCCTCAAAGATCGAGGGAAGGTGTGGTACCAGCTCTCAACTATGACCGAAGGTAAGGAAATTCGGTACTCCCATAACAACTCGGAATCACAAGTGTATACCTCCCCTATTCCCATTGGCGAAACGACTACAGTGGAATCCCAACTTTACCTCAATGACAAACCCATTGGATTTCCTTTGAAGGATTCCGTGGTGTTCCACAAAGCGGTCACAGGAAACATCTCTCTAAATATCCAACCCCATCCAAGCTATGGCTCAGGCGGCAAAGAAGCACTCATCAATGGAAAATTAGGCAGTGAAAACCGATATGGCGATAGCGAATGGTTGGGATTTTGGGGCGAAGATCTTGAAATTGAATTAACCCTGGATGCCCCCACTGAAATCCACGCAGTCAATCTTCGCTTTTTCCATGCCCCCGGACAGTGGATCCATGCCCCTCAGCATTTTGCCGTGCGGGTTTTCCTTGAAGATGGCAAAATTGTTACGAACAAATTTTTTTTGAAAGTTGATCCAGAAAACCCAATGGTTACTCTAAATGGAACCTTAGCTGCAAAAGAGCCCATCATCACAAAAAAAATAGTGCTGCTCATTCCTAATTATGGAACCATTCCTGAAGGGCAACAGGGAGCAGGCAACAAAGCATGGACATTTATTGACGAAATTGTTGTGGAATGATCCTAGAGGTATGTGCCAATAGTTATGAAAGTGCCTTAGCTGCTGAAAAAGCAGGGGCACACCGAATTGAATTGTGTGCCGAACTTTCGGTGGGAGGGTTGACCCCATCGTACGGACTTATTAAAAAAGTACTATCAAACCTCAACATCCCAACCTACGTTTTGATTCGCCCTCGATCGGGCAATTTTACTTATTCCAAAAGTGAAGTGGCGGTAATGCTTACCGACATTGCCCAATGCAAAAAATTAGGCGTTTCAGGGATTGTGGGCGGTGCATTGACGATCGATCAGAAAATCGATCAAACAATCACCAAGCAATTGTTGATGGCTTCAGAAGGAATGGATTTTACCTTCCATCGCGCTTTTGACTGGACCCCCAATCCTAAAATTGCGCTGCAAACGCTTCGAGCATTGGGAGTGAAAAGAATCCTCTCGTCAGGGCAAGAACCTAGTGCCCTTGTGGGAATTTCCTTGCTCAAGGAGCTAAAAACCCTTTCCGAAGGAAGCCTTGAAATTATGCCAGGAGGTGGTGTCAATGTTTCGAACATCCAAACTTTCAAAGAAGCTGGATTTAAAGAGTTTCATGCATCGGCTTCCGAAAAAATCCAAAGCCTCAAAATAGCTCCCAAAATTCGCATCAACAATACAACGGAAGAAGGAGTTATTACCGTTTCTTCTGAAGAAAAAATACGGGAATTGTTAAAGAAACTAGCGTAGAGGAAACCCTTTGGCAGCCCACCAAGGGTGGATTTCAATCATCAAACGTCCAGCTTTCACCATGGGATCCATGTTGGCTAAACTATCGGCCATTTGCAGAGTAGGCACGTTGTAAATGGTGATACCACGAATCTCCCCATCATCCCCAAAAGGTCCCGAAATATCTGCAAAACCCTCTTCATACATCCTCCCAAGGTGAGCCATATGGAGTGCTTGAAGACTATCGGCTTCTTCCTTGCTTTGGGAGCGTTTGGGGCCCTTTTTGAGAAAGGCAATAAAATACTGTTGCATCAGGACTGTGTCTCCCGTTTTTTGATTTACATAATCAAAAAGTTGAAATCCTTTTTCCGTAAGACTTGCCTTTATTTGTGCCGTTGATGGCCCTATTTTTTGGGGCAAGCTAGCTGTGGTCCCCGTATTTGCTTCTTCCGATGGGTTGTTTTTGCTGTTACAACTTCCAAAAGCTACGACCATTAAAAAGATTGAAAAGGCTGAGAATAACTTCATTTTACCAAATATTAAAAGGGTTCTTACTTAATTGCGAATTATAATATTTATTTTGGCCCGTAACTTCTTCTCCAAGCCAATCAGGAGTATCAAATTTTTGCGTTACATCCTTCAATTCTACTTCCGCAAGGACCAATCCTTCATTAGCGCCCAAAAATTCGTCCACTTCAAAAATATGATTCCCAAACGGAATTTCATACCGTTGTTTTTCAATAATGCCCTCCTCACACAATTGCAACAATTGCTTTGCTTCATCCATCGAAATGGCTGTTTCCCATTCAAAGCGAGTAGTGCCATCCTCGGAGGATTTCCCTTTTACAGTAAGCATTCCCTGATTATCCTTGATACGTACCCGAACCGTTCTTTCAGGATCTAAATTCAAAAAGCCTTGCACAATATAGCCCTTTGACGTTGCATCATTTTTATAGGCTTCGGAAAGCACCAAAAATTTTCGTTCGATTTCGATCATTTGAACAACCGCCACGGCGGACTTTTACGATTTTCTCCAGCATGGAAAAGAATGAGTTGGTTCCCATCGGGGTCTTTCAATCGGGCTTCGTCCCAGAGCCACGGCTGTGCTTCGGCTTCGGTTTCGAAAACGATCCCTTTTTCTTTTAATTCGGTAACCTTTTCAGCAACGTTAGCAACTTCAAAATAAACCCAAACACGTTCTCCAACTGTTTTGCTTTCCGTTTGATGAAGGGAAAACGTGTTATCCCCATCAGGACATTCAAAACGAGCGTAATAATCGTGGGTATGCACAATCAATCGCAGTCCCAACTGTTTGTAAAATTCAATGGCCCTTGAAATGTCCTTGCAAGGGACCGTTACCTGATTCAAGTTCATTAAAACGCATTGCTTTTCACGAAGATATTATAATTTTATGGGATGGACTTCGGCTTTCCCATTAAGAAAATCATTCACGTGGACATGGACGCTTTTTATGCCTCTGTCGAACAACTGGACAACCCAGATTTGAAGGGAAAACCCATTGCCGTTGGGGGGAGTTCCAAACGCGGTGTGGTGAGTGCAGCAAGTTACGAGGCCCGAAAATTTGGGGTGCGCAGTGCTATGAGCGGTGTTTTGGCACGAAAACTTTGCCCCGAATTGATTTTTGTGCGCCCCCGCTTTGACCGGTATTCGGAAATCTCCAAAAAAATTAGGAAGATTTTTTTCGAATACACCGATTTGGTGGAACCCCTGTCTTTGGACGAAGCCTATTTGGATGTCACTGAAAATAAAAAAGGGAACCCAAGCGCTACTTTAATTGCTGCGGATATTCGAAAAAAAATCAAGGAGAAAACAGGATTGAATGCTTCGGCCGGGATTTCCATCAACAAATTTATTGCAAAAGTAGCTAGCGATATCAACAAGCCCAACGGACAAAAAACCGTCCCTCCTGAAGAGGTCATCGCTTTTCTGGAAACCTTGGACATTAAAAAATTTTACGGGGTAGGCAAGGTGATGAAAGAAAAAATGTATTTACATGGCATTTTCACCGGAAAAGACCTCAAGGAAAAATCGTTGGAATATCTTGAAGAACACTTTGGCAAGAGCGGGGCCTACTATTACTACATCGTTCGGGGGATTCAGCACAGCAAGGTAAAACCTTTTCACACCCGAAAATCCTTAGCTGCTGAAAGGACCTTTAATGAAAACATCACTTCGGAAATCTTTATGATGGAACGCTTGGAGGACATTGCTTCGGAAGTGGAACGCCGTCTCAAAAAAAGCAAGGTGGCGGGAAAAACCATCACCCTTAAAATCAAATACAGCGATTTTACGTTGCAAACCCGAAGCAAGACCTTGCCGCTTTACATTGCGAGTAAGGAATTGATCCTTGAAAACGTTAAAGATTTGTTATTTCAATCGCCCATGAAAGATTCGGTACGCTTGTTGGGTATTAGCATGTCGAACCTCAACAATGAGGAATCCAAAAAAGAATCCAAACCGCCTCCCGAGGCACACATCGAAGTACAACTTAAATTAGAATTTTAGCCTGTGATGCAAGACTACGCTTTTCAAAATTGATTATTAACTTTAAATCTATCCATTATGAAAAAAGTAGTTTTGTTACTCGCTTCCGTAGCGATTCCGTTTGCCCTCTTTTCCTGCAAAGAAGCTCCCTCAAATTCAGCTCCTCAAACTGAAACCCAGGTAGACAACAGTGAAATTCCCGAACAGACCCTTGCGATGAATGACCCCAACGTCATTTATACCGAAACTGGTGTCGAATACCGTTACGTCATTGCCCCAAGTGGATTGACTCTACGTGCCTACAACAACCTGCAAAGTGAAAAACTCGGGAAAATGCCCTACGGTACCAAGGTAAAGGTATTGACTCCTGAAGGAAAAGTGACCATGACGGTTTCCGGAGTTGCGGGCGGTATGGACGAAGTGGAATTCAACCACAAAACCGGTTTTGCTTTCAACGGATTTCTTTCCAGATACTTCCCACCGGAACGGGACATTTCAGTGAAAGGCTATGCAAGTGAACTTCAGAAACAATTCCCTGAGGTGTTGTATTCCGAAAGTGTTAAAGGCTCTGCCAGTAAACCCATCAATATTGAAAGCTTAGTGCTTCCCAAAGCAACATGGAACGAAGCCTATACCATTGCACAGCGATTGTTCGATTTTCCAAGTGAGTTTGAATTCCCAAAACCCAAAGGAAAGGATGCCGAAACCATTTTTGATGGAAAACCCAAAAAAGGAATATGGATTAGCCAACTGGAAGTATCGCGGAAGGACAACGAACTTCAAAAAATTGAATACGTGTATTCTTCAGAAAAATTCAACAGCAAGGTCACCGTTGAACAGGATGGAGACGCCATGAAACTTACCCGAACTGAGGAGGTTCGGTAAAAAAGGAAGCCGGGTTTTGCCCGGTTTTTTTATGCCTGCGAAACCCGCAAGGTATTCACCATCCCTTTGTCTACAATAGGCATAGCCGCTAAGTTGATGAGGTAATCACCTTTCTCCACAAAGCCCTTTTCAAAAGCAATCCGGTTGACATCCTCCACGGTTTCGTCGGTACTTACATACTTGTCGTAATAAAAAGCCTTTACGCCCCAAAGCAAGCTAAGGCGCGACAAAATGCGACGGTTGGAGGTAAACACCAAAATGTGCGAATCGGGTCGCCAAGCCGATATTTGAAACGCTGTGTATCCACTATTCGTCAAGGTACAGATGGCTTTGGCTTCAATCTCGTCGGCCATTTTTGCTGCGTGGTAGCATACCGATTTGGTGATGTAACGATTGGTACGCACATGCGGCGGGTTGTGGGGAACTCTGATCAGGTCACTATTTTCCACACGACTACAGATACTAGCCATACGCTGGATGACTTCCACCGGATATTTCCCAACGGAAGTTTCCCCAGAAAGCATCACGGCATCAGCCCCATCCATAACACTATTGGCCACATCGTTTACCTCGGCACGCGTAGGTGTAAGGGATGTAATCATGGTTTCCATCATTTGGGTTGCAATGATAATGGGAATTCGAGCCTTTTTGGCAATGAGCACCAATTCCTTTTGAATCAAGGGAACTTCTGCGGCAGGAACTTCCACTCCTAAATCGCCCCGAGCCACCATCAAGCCATCACAATAGGGAATGATTTTCTCGATGTTTTGCACCGCTTCGGGCTTTTCTATTTTGGCAATGATGGGAATCTTGTATTCACTGTGGGCTTCAATCAAAGCTTGTAATTCTTTTAAATCCTCCGCATGTCTTACAAACGAAAGTGCCATCCAATCTACCTCAAGTTCCACAGCAAAAATGGCGTCTTTCTTGTCTTTTGAAGTCAATGCAGGCAAGGAAATACTGGTATTGGGCAAGTTTACCCCTTTTTTGGAACGAAGGGGCCCACCTTGAATGACCTTTGTGGTGACCTTATCTTTACCATTGGTTTTGAGCACTTCAAATATCAATTTACCGTCGTCCAGCAGGATGCGCTCCCCCGCTTTTACATCGGCAGGAAACTGCTCGTAGTTCATGAAAACTTTGGTATGGGAGCCTTCAAACTCTTGCCCCGTACAAAAATCGATTTGATCGCCTGGGTGAACGACCACTTCTTCTTTCATGGTTCCTACACGCAGTTTGGGGCCCTGTAAATCGGCCAGGATGGCACTACTGGTTCCCAGCTCTTCGTCTAGATTACGGATCATTTTTACCCGTTCCCTTACTTCCTCGTAGTCGGCATGGGAAAAATTGATCCTGAAAACGTTTGCCCCTTCCAAAATCATGGCTTTGAGCACTTTTTTATCGCTGGTTGCCGGTCCTAATGTGGCAACAATTTTGGTTTTCTTCTGAATGGGCATTAGTGGAATATTAGGTTTTTCTTGGATTTGATGTGTTCTGACTCTACAACATATGCCGAAATTACTTCCTTGATTTCTTGTACTTGTGAAAGGGTTTTTCGGATGGGAGTATTTTCAAAATCGGTTTCTATTTTAATAAGATAATCAACTTTTTTGAATTCGGGCAACAAATAGGTGGTTACATTCTTCGTCGTAGTTTCCTCCGAAAAAAGCCCTGCAGCACTCCCCAGGTGGGCTTGCCTGGAGTGGCATTTGTTGCTTACCAAATAATACGTGCTGTAGAGTTGTTCATTTTCAAACCTAAAAATAGGAAAGGTCACCTCTAGGCCATCTTGGGTAAAATCCAAGTCCAGCCTCCTGCGTTGCAGCCTTAATTGTAGTTTATGGTTTAATAAAAATGCCATTTTGTAAGCCTCCTCGCTGCAATGAATGGCTATGAGGGAATAGTCCTCTTCTAGGTCATCATCCAAAACCAGCTTATGATGTGCCATAACGTAAATTTGACTAAAAATAGTAATTGTTTTGTTGAAGTGGGGGCGGACGGGGTTATTTTTAGGTAAATGGATTCCGAAATCGTTTTTGGAATGGAGCAAGCTCAGTGCCCCTGAATCTGCATGGATTTTTGAAGTTTGTAGAAAGCCCTTTTGGCCGCTCGTTCCTCGGCCTTTTTTTTGGAAGTGCCACGTGCCTTGGCTACGGTATCTTGCTCTAATTGAAGTTTTACCGCAAAATGCTTTAAAGGGTCTTTCCCATTGTCTTCATAAACATTGAATTTGAAGGTTTTCTTGTTTTTTTGACACCATTCAATGAAAAGACTTTTGTAGCTAATGATTTTTCCCTCCAATTTTTGGATGTCCACATAGGGCTTAATGACTCTACGATGGATAAACTTTTCAACGTCTTTGTAGCCGCGGTCAAGGTATATTGCACCTATAAGTGCTTCGAATACATTCCCGTGAATGTTTTCGCCAAACTGTTGCGTAGGGACGGCCGTTTTTACCAAACTGATGAGATTGAGGTCTCTCCCCAACTCGTTGAGGTGTTCCCTGCTTACGACTTTGGATCGCATTTTTGTGAGGTATCCTTCATTTCCGTGAGGAACCTTTTTAAACAAATGGGATGCAATGACCGACCCCAACATGGCATCCCCTAGAAACTCCAATCTTTCATAGTTCTTCTGGATTCCCTCAGCCGAATTCATGGAGCGGTGCGTAAAAGCTTCCTGGTAAAAAGAGAGCTCTTGGGGTTTGAACCCTAATATCTTCTTGACCGCATAATAAAATTCCTCTTCCTTTTCGTTTCGAGAGGAAAATATGTTTTTTAAGGATGCCATGAAATAATTAGGCGTCTAATTTCTTGAAGAGGATACACGCATTATGGCCCCCAAAGCCAAATGTATTGCTCATGGCAACGTTAATGGTTTTTTTCTGCGCTTTATTTAAAGTAAGGTTTAATGAGGGATCAATGGTTTCATCAACCGTAGTGTGGTTGATGGTAGGTGGAACCAAACTGTGCTGCATGGCCAAGATTGAGGCAATCGCTTCTATAGCTCCTGCGGCTCCCAGTAAATGGCCCGTCATGGATTTAGTTGAGTTGATGTTAATGTCTGTAGCATGTTTGCCAAAAACATTGGAAATGGCCTTCAATTCGGCTACATCCCCTAAAGGAGTGGAAGTCCCGTGGGTATTGATGGCATCAACATCATCAGGATTCATCCCCGCATCCTTAAGGCAATTAATCATTACACGTTCTACCCCAATCCCATCTGGATGGGGTGCTGTCATGTGATAGGCATCACTAGACATTCCTCCACCTACAACTTCAGCATAAATTTTGGCGCCGCGCTTCTTGGCGTGTTCATACTCCTCCAAGATAAGGGCTCCAGCACCTTCCCCTAATACAAATCCGTCGCGGGTAGCATCAAAAGGGCGGGACGCCGTTTCGGGGCTTTCATTACGAGTGGAGAGTGCGTGCATGGCATTAAAGCCGCCCATACCCGCTTGAGTCACTGCAGCTTCACTACCACCAGTTACGATGATATCGCAATGTCCAAGGCGAATGTAGTTTAAGGCATCAATAATGGCATTGGCAGAGGAGGCGCAAGCAGAGACCGTAGTATAGTTAGGTCCCATGAAGCCGTGCTTAATAGAGATATTGCCCGGAGCAATGTCTGCGATCATTTTAGGAATAAAGAAGGGGTTGAAACGTGGCGTTCCATCCCCTTGTGCAAAATTTATCACTTCATCTTGAAAGGTTTCCAGCCCGCCTATGCCAGCACCCCAGATGACCCCAACGCGGAATTTATCGATCTCGTTGAGATTGATATTGGCATCGGCGATGGCTTCATCAGAAGAAACCAAAGCATATTGGGCAAAACGGTCTAGCTTTCGGGCTTCTTTCCTGTCAAAATAATTTATAGGATCATAATTTTTAAGCTCACAAGCGAATTTTGTTTTGAACTTTTCAGTATCAAAATAGGTAATAGGAGCACAGCCACTCTTTCCATTTTTTAGTCCATCCCAGTATTCCGGGACGTTGTTACCAATAGGAGTGAGTGCACCAAGACCTGTTACAACAACTCGCTTCAATTCCATATGGAAGTAGGATTATTTTGCTGCTTCGATGTAAGAAATGGCTTGTCCTACAGTAGCAATGTTTTCAGCTTGATCGTCTGGAATCTGAATGTCGAATTCTTTTTCAAATTCCATAATAAGCTCTACCGTATCCAAGGAGTCGGCCCCTAAGTCGTTTGTGAAACTAGCTTCGTTAACAACTTCGTTTTCGTCAACACCCAATTTGTCTACGATAATCGCTTTTACTCTTGATGCAATGTCTGACATAATTCTTGATTTTAAGATTTAATTACAAGGGGCAAAAATAAACTATTTTGAAATAAAACACCATTTTGCCCCAAAAATGTGAAACCAATTTAAGCAATTTTAGGCGAAGTAAAACCCTATTGCCTTACTTTTGTTTTTTTATATTCTATAACTTTTAATTTTTCAAGGTTCCCATGCAGAAACGTATCGTTATTTTTGCTTCTGGCAATGGTACCAATGCCCAAAACATCATTCGGTATTTTCTGCACCATCCCCAGGTAAAGGTCGTGCGCGTGCTGTCTAACAAGAAGGATGCCAAAGTTTTGGAGCGTTCCAAAACCCTTGGGATAAAGGCACAATCCTTTACAAAAGAAGCTTTTTTGGATCCAGGGGGAGTTCTAAAGATTTTAAAGAGAGACCGTCCCAATCTTATAGTTTTGGCAGGTTTTTTATGGAAGTTTCCATCGCTTCTCCTAAATGAGTTCCACAACAAAGTCATCAACATTCATCCGGCACTCCTCCCAAAATATGGTGGAAAGGGTATGTATGGAAATTTTGTCCATGAGGCCATTGTGGCAAATAAAGAACCTGAAACCGGCATTACCATTCACTATGTCAATGAAGCCTATGATGAAGGGGCCATCATTTTTCAGGCACGGGTGGCCCTTGAGGCAGATGACACTCCTGAAGTAGTGGCTGGAAAAGTCCATAAATTAGAGTATGAGCATCTCCCCAAGGTAATAGAAACATTGCTCCTTAAAAAATCCTAATTTTGGCTAAAAAGCAAAAATATTATGTGGTTTGGTTTGGGAATCCCGCAGGGATTTATCGCTCTTGGGAAGCTTGCAAGGAGGCCATTGAGGGAATTTCAGGGGCCCAGTACAAATCGTTTGAAACTTTGGAAGAAGCTAAAATCGCTTTCGACAAGGAATATGAAGACTACAAAGGAACCACAAGAAAAAAAAGAAGCCCTTTAACCGAACAAGAGCGAAAAAAATATGGTGAGCCCAATTTGTATTCCATTGCGGTAGATGCAGCCTCCAGTGGTAATCCCGGTATCATGGAATACCGTGGGGTCGATACACAAACCCACCAAGAACTGTTTAGACAAGGCCCCTTCAGGGAAGGCACCAACAACATTGGTGAATTTTTGGCCATTGTTCATGGATTGGCCCTGCTGAAAAAGCAAAAAAGCGACCGCCTTATTTATTCGGACAGTAAAATTGCCATGGGTTGGGTGCTCCGGAAAAAGTGCAACACCAAATTGAAGCCTTCCCATAAGAATCAAGCGTTATTCGATCTAATAGCCCGCGCTGAAAATTGGTTGAAACAAAACTACTACACCACTCCCATCCTTAAATGGGAAACCAAAGCTTGGGGGGAGATCCCAGCCGATTTTGGTCGAAAATAATGCTAAAATCCCCATTAGTTTTTCTGTAACCAAAACCGTATCTTTGCCACTTCACACATCGTGCATTTATGAGTAAACTCGTAATCGTAGGCTCTGTAGCCTTCGACGCCATCGAAACCCCCTTTGGAAAGACGGATAAAATCTTGGGCGGTGCTGCGACCTATATTGGTCTGGCGGCTTCGCAATTTGGTGTGGATAGCGCCATTGTTTCCATTGTAGGTGGAGATTTCCCAACGGAATACCTAGACATGCTCAAAATTCGGGGCATCGATCTGTCGGCATTGGAAGTTGTAAAAGACGGGAAAACCTTTTTTTGGAGTGGGAAGTACCACAACGATATGAATTCCAGGGACACCCTTACCACCGAATTGAATGTCTTGGCCGATTTTGAACCTGTGATTCCAGAACACTACCGTGATGCAGCAGTAGTCATGTTGGGAAACCTGCATCCTCTGGTTCAATTGAGTGTTATAGAACAAATGAAAGCTCCTAAAATGATTGTTCTCGACACCATGAACTTTTGGATGAACCATACCTGGGACGAACTGATGCAGGTCATTTCCAAAGTCAATGTAATGACCATCAATGACGAGGAAGCGCGCCAGTTGACCAAGGAATATTCCTTGGTAGTGGCAGCACAAAAAATCATGAAAATGGGTCCCGAGTTTGTGGTTATCAAAAAAGGAGAGCATGGAGCCTTATTGTTTCATAAGGAAGATATCTTTTTTGCGCCCGCACTCCCCTTGGAAGAAGTATTTGATCCCACGGGTGCTGGCGATACTTTTGCAGGAGGTTTTACCGGGTATTTGACCAAAACGGGAGACTTTTCTTTTGAAAATATGAAAAGTGCCATTATTAATGGGTCTGCATTGGCATCCTTTTGTGTGGAAAAGTTTGGGGCAGAAAAGCTTTTGGAATTAAATCGGGAGGCGCTTCAAAGGCGCTTGCAGCAGTTCAAAAATTTAACTCAGTTCAACATAGAATTAGTATCAAATATGCCCTGAAATTTCGGGGCTTTTTTCTGAAGTCATGAGTGATGAACTTAAACATGAATGCGGTATTGCAGTAATCAGGCTGCTTAAGCCCCTTGAATATTACAAGGAAAAGTACGGCACCGCTTTTTATGGGGTAAACAAGATGTACCTCATGATGGAAAAACAGCACAACCGTGGGCAAGACGGAGCTGGTTTTGCTGGCATCAAAATGAATATGATGCCCGGTGAGCGCTACATTAGCAGGATCCGGTCCAATTCGCCGCAACCCATTCAAGATATCTTTTCGCAAATCAACGAGCGCATCAACAAAGAATTCCAAGAACAGCCTGAAATCAAAGACGACTTGGACCTCCAGAAAAAGAAGATTCCTTATTTGGGTGAATTGTACCTGGGGCATGTGCGCTACGGTACCTTTGGCGGGAACAGTATTGAAACTGTTCACCCCTTTCTTCGACAGAACAATTGGATGCACCGTAATCTTATCATTGCCGGAAATTTCAACATGACCAATACTACGGAGTTGTTTAACAACCTTATCAAATTGGGGATGCACCCTAAGGAAAAGGCCGATACCATTACGGTGATGGAAAAAATCGGTCATTTCCTAGACGATGCCGTTCGAAAACTCTACAAGAAAGCCAAGGCGGATGGCATGAACAAAAAAGAAGCTTCCCCTTATATTGTTGAACATCTCAATATTGGAAAAATCCTGAAGAAGTCTGCCAAAAATTGGGACGGAGGCTATGCAATGGCCGGGCTTTTGGGCCATGGAGATGCCTTTGTATTGCGCGATCCGGCTGGAATCCGCCCCGCCTACTACTATAAGGATGAAGAGGTGGTGGTTATTGCTTCAGAACGTCCAGTAATCCAGACGGTTTTCAACGTGCCTTTTGAATCGGTATCAGAGGTTCCTCCGGGGCATGCGGTAATCATAAAAAAGGATGGTCGGTTCAATGTTACACAAATTCAGAAACCTCTTGAAAAAAAGGCCTGCTCCTTTGAACGTATCTATTTTTCCAGAGGCAGTGACGCAGAAATCTATCAAGAGAGGAAGCAGTTGGGGCGCTTATTGATGCCTAAAGTGTTGAAGGCTATTGACAACAACACCAAACATACCGTTTTTTCTTTCATCCCGAATACCGCAGAAACTTCATTTTATGGAATGATGGAAGCCGCCCAAGATGTGTTGAACGAACAAAAAAACAAGACCATTCTCAAGGAGAAAGACTCCCTAACACCTCAGCGCCTTCAAGAAATACAAGCCGATAAGATACGTACCGAAAAATTAGCCATCAAGGATGTGAAACTTCGGACCTTCATAACGGAAGATCGCAGCCGAGACGATTTGGTAGCACATGTGTATGACGTTACCTACGGGGTGGTAAACCCAACAGACAATCTAGTAGTGATAGACGACAGCATTGTAAGGGGAACCACTTTAAAGAAAAGCATCCTTAAAATGTTGGATCGGCTGCATCCCAAAAAGATTATTGTAGTTTCTTCAGCGCCACAAATTCGCTATCCCGATTGTTATGGAATAGACATGGCGAGACTGGAACACCTCATTGCTTTCAATGCTGCTTTGGAGCTTCACAAAGATCGCAACACCTACGAAATCGTCGAGACCATCTACAAGAAGTGCAAAGCCAGTTTTGCGACCGAAGTGCAGGATCACGAGGTTTTGAATCATGTCAAAGAACTCTATGCACCTTTTACGGATGAAGAAATCTCCAATAAAATTGCCCAGATAATAACAGATAAAACCATACAGGCAGAAGTAGCGATCATCTTTCAGTCTGTGGAAGATTTGCACCAAGCTTGTCCCAAAAACCTTGGGGATTGGTATTTTACAGGAAACTATCCCACCCCTGGGGGAATGCGGGTAGTCAATAGAGCTTTCATTAACTTTTATGAAGGCAATCCAGAGCGGGCATATTAGCGGTTTTTATCACGATTTGTGCTTTTAATCGAGAATTAGTTGCGTTTTATCCAAAAGTAGGAAAAATCTGTATTGCGTTTAATTTTTTTAGCATACATTTGTCTCATACCATAGCATAAGTAGGTTAAGTTCATGGTAAGATTTGGGGCAAAAAAGGTAAACACTTGTTTACCTTTTTTTTTGTCTCCTATCTTAGGTAGCGAGCAAATAGCCAGCACAAAGCGTTTCCTTATCTTTAGTCCTCTTTTATCTTATTTATTCCAAAACCAAAAGGCTAATTTGGGGATTGAATCCATCCTTTCAAGCTCTCACCCTCCATATCAAAAGGTCCTTTGGCACCAAGTGGTTTTGGGCTGGTATTCCAATAAAATGGAGGCTCTTCTGATGAAAAAATAGGCCTTTCAACGAAAAAAAGGGTTATTGGTCTAAAAATGAATGGGGCATTCCCTTAATCTTCTATATTTGACCCATACCATAGCATAAGTAGGTTAAGTTCATGGTAGATTTGGGGCAAAAAAAGGTAAACGCTTGTTTACCTTTTTTTATTTCTCTCAAAGCCTTAAGTAGCGAGCACTTCTTTATGGTATTCCACAAAAAAACCACCCGAAGGTGGTTTAAAATTATGAGGGCCAATTGCCATTTTTTATTTGTTGGCTTCAAAGCGTTTTGCCACTTCATTCCAATTGATAACATTGAAAAATGCAGTCACATAGTCGGGCCTTCTATTCTGATAATTCAAGTAATAGGCGTGTTCCCACACATCAATTCCAAGTATGGGGGTCCCTCCACATCCAACTCCCGGCATTAAGGGATTGTCTTGGTTTGGGGTAGCACACACATCCAATTTTCCTCCCTTGTGTACGCAAAGCCAGGCCCAACCGGAACCAAATTGGGTTTTGGCTGCATTCGAAAAACGCTCCTTAAAGGCGTCAAAACTTCCAAATGATTCATTAATGGCAGTAGCCAAAGCAGCTGAAGGAGCCCCTCCGCCGTTTGGCGACATTACTTCCCAAAAAAGGCTGTGGTTGTAATACCCCCCGCCATTATTCCTTACCGCTTTGTTGTTCATGTCCAAATTGGAAAGAATGGCACCAATGGATTGTCCTTCCATAGGAGTTTTTTCAATAGCAGCGTTAAGGTTATTGGTGTATCCTGCATGATGTTTCCCATGATGTATCTCCATGGTTCGGGCGTCTATGTGTGGCTCTAAGGCGTCGTATGCATAAGGCAAGCTTGGCAATTCAAAAGACATAATAGTTGTTTTTTTGGTTATTAACTGATTAATAAGTCCAAAGTTAACTATTCCTTGACGGAATTAATGTTATAGAATTTATAAGTTTTTTATATAAGTATAGAGATTCTTAATAGTATCTTTAAACAGCAAAAGAGAGAAACAGGCTATTTGGAAACACATCCTTCTTTTTTGGTTTACAATGCTTCGGCAGGAAGCGGCAAGACCTTCACCCTGGTTGTTTCCTTTCTTTCGAGGGCACTCTCGAATCCACAGCCAGATGCCTACAAAACTATTTTGGCGATTACGTTTACCAATAAAGCGGTAAGTGAAATGAAGTCGCGCATATTGGAGGGCTTAAGGACCCTATCGACCCACAAGGAAAATGAGGGGGACCCAATCCTGCTTTCCGAAGTAATCAAAAAAACCCATCTCCCCGCGGCGGTCATTCAGCAAAGGGCCCAAAAGGTATTGAAACACCTGCTCAACCATTATGCCCTGTTTAGCGTGGAGACTATTGACCATTTCAACCACCGGCTAATCCGCACTTTTGCCAAGGACCTGAAGCTTTCCTCCAACTTTGAAGTGAGCTTGGACACCCCTTTACTTATTGCCGAAGCGGTGGATCGCTTGCTGGATTTGGCTGGAAATGATTCTGAAATCACAGCATTTCTGTTGCGCTTTGCCCTTCAAAAAACAGACGAGGATAAATCTTGGGATATTGCCTACGACCTTAGAAATGCTGCTCAACTACTGACTCAGGAAAACGATGCGGCAGCCCTCGAAAAATACAGGGGAAAATCGTTGGCCGACTTTTCCAAACTACAGGCCAAACTTATAAGTGGTGCTTCCGAACTAGAAAACAAGATCCATAACCGTGCCTCCCACATGCTACAATTATTTGCCGAAAACCATCTCGAGCGTTCCCATTTTTCTGGTGGCTATGTTTTTGATTTTTTTCAAAAAATGGGTCGTGGGGATTTCAATCAGAATTTTGAAACTGCCTGGCAAGCCACATTGGGAGAAAAACCACTTTACCCAAGCCGAATAAAAGGTGTGGAAGCCGAGATTATGGATGCTTTGCTCCCACAGGTTGTAGATGCTTTTCAGGAAATAAAAGGGTGGGTTTTTCAATGGTTTTTGAAAAAAAACATCTTAAAAAATTTGGTCCCCGTGGCAAGCGTTCATTTAGTTGACGAAGAACTCCAGAAAATAAAGCAACAGGACAACGTACTCCCCATAGGTGAATTTAACCGGTTAATCCATGAAGTAATCAAGAATCAACCTGCACCTTTTATTTATGAACGTCTGGGAGAGCGCTACCGTCACTTTTTTGTGGATGAATTTCAGGATACTTCACTGATGCAGTGGCAAAATCTCGTCCCACTTATCGATAATGCACTTTCGCAAAACGACCCAAACGGACAACCCGGAAGTCTTATGATTGTGGGCGATGCCAAACAATCCATATACCGGTGGAGGGGTGGTTTGCCAGAACAATTCATGAACCTTTATGAAAATGCAAATCCATTCCCCTACATTGAAAAAAAGGTAAAAAACCTCGAGATCAATTATCGGAGCTGTAGCGAAATTGTAGGGTTCAATAATGCATTCTTTAAGCACCTGGCTTCCTTTTTTGGAAATCCAGGGCACTCCCACCTATACGAACTGGGCAGTTCGCAACATTGGTCTCAAGAAGATTTTGGTTATGTGAACCTAAAATTTGTCTCGTACGATACAAAGGAAGAAGCCTACGGCCTTTATCCCGAACAAGTTTGGGAATGCGTCCAGGATTTACTTGATAGGGGATACACCTACAAGGACCTTTGTGTTCTAACTCGAAAAAAAGACGAAGGAATTGCAGTAAGCGAATACTTGTCACTGCAAAGGGTGCCCGTTGCCTCAGAGGAGACCCTATTGCTATCACATTCCAAGGCCGTCACGCTTTTGATAAATCTTTTGAAGTTAAGTTTGATGCCCCAAAACGATGAAGCTAAAATCGAGGTTTTAGCTGCTTTCCATAACGCATTGAACCTCGACATCGAAAAACATACTTTTTTTGCAGATCAATTGGCAGCCTCCTTGCCTTCCATGACCAACTGGTTGAAAAAGCTCGGAATTCATTTGGATTTTGCCGAAACCAATCCCATGAGTCTCTACGAGACGTTTGAATATTTTATAAGTGCCTTGCCATGGATCAAGGAGGAGGACGCTTACGTGATGCATTTTATGGACGAAGTCTTTCGCGCCTCCAGCAAAAAATCCTTTGGGAAACTTCTGTTCCTGGATTATTGGGAACTTGAACAGGAAAAAATGAACGTTTCGGGCAATCCCGCCATGAATGCTGTTACAGTCATGACCATTCACAAGTCCAAGGGTTTGGAATTTCCTGTGGTACTATTCCCTTTTGCCGACGTCGAATTGTACCGCGAAATAGATCCTAAAATCTGGTATCCGATGGAAATGGAGGGTTTCGAAGAGTTTTTGATACATTACAGTAAAGAAATCTGCTACTACGGAGAAATGGGATCCAAACTCTATCAACAACGTCAAGAAACCTTGGAAATGGACCAGATGAACCTTCTCTATGTGGCTTGCACCCGCCCACAAAGGGAGTTACATGTTTTTACAAAGCTCGATGCGCCCAAAGAGGTTCCAAAAACGTATCAGGATCTTTTCCGTTCTTTTCTGGAACATAAAGGCCAGTGGGAAGCTCAAAAAGATGTGTACTCATTTGGCGTGAAAGGCAACGCTGTCAAAATTTCGGAGCCCCAGACAAACGCAGTTAAAATCCCTTATGTGGTAACTGCCCCCAAAGAAGGCCTACTAAAATGGTTAGCCCCAGAATTACCAACCAAGCCAGAGCCCGAAATAGCAGCAAGGACATTTGGTTCCCTGTTTCACGAAATTATGGCGCAACTTAAAACCAAGAAAGACGTAGCCTCTGTTTTAGAGCTGTTTCAAGAGCAGCCCTCCGTGGATAAAGCACAGTTTAAAGCTATTTCCAAAAGGATCCATCTGTTGGTTTCTCACCCCAAACTAGCACATTTGTTCGACGACACGGCCACTGTTTTCAACGAAAGGGAAATTTTAACCCCCTCCGGGATTTTGCGTCCAGACCGTATAAATATTGAAGCCGGCAAAAAAATTACCCTTATTGACTATAAAACCGGACGGCAGGAGCCATCCCACATCACCCAAATCAACTCCTATGCAAAGGCACTTGGGGAAATGGGATTTTCCATTAAAGAAAAACTTCTGGTTTATCTGGAAGATGAAGGAATTGTCGTGAATAAGGCTTAATTTTGAAATCGAAATAATTGCACCATGTACGGAAAAATCAAGGAACACCTGGAAAAAGAACTTCAAGATATTAAAGACCAAGGCCTTTACAAAAAGGAACGCATCATAACTTCCCCTCAGGGAGCAGTAATTAAGATAGCCTCAGGAGAGGAAGTAATTAACTTCTGTGCAAACAACTATTTGGGCCTTTCTTCCCACCCCGAAGTCATCCAAGCGGCCAAAGATGCCATGGATACTCATGGTTATGGGATGTCGTCTGTTCGGTTTATCTGTGGAACCCAAGACATTCACAAAGAACTGGAGCAAAAAATCGCCGATTTCTATCACACCGAGGACACCATACTCTACGCAGCTGCTTTTGACGCCAACGGCGGTGTTTTTGAACCGCTTTTTGGTCCTGAAGATGCTATCATTTCCGATTCGCTGAACCATGCTTCCATTATTGACGGGGTAAGGCTCTGTAAAGCTGCCCGTTATCGCTATGAAAACAGCAATATGGCAGATCTTGAAAACCAATTGATCGCTGCAAACAATAACAATGCACGTTTCAAGATTATTGTTACGGACGGGGTATTTTCCATGGATGGCTTGGTAGCTCCCCTGGATACCATCTGTGACCTTGCCGAAAAATACGACGCCTTAGTGATGATTGACGAATGTCATGCCGCTGGGTTTATAGGAGAAACCGGAAGGGGTACCCTTGAGGAAAAAGGGGTAATGGGGCGTATCGACATCATTACAGGAACCCTTGGGAAAGCACTAGGGGGTGCCATGGGAGGTTATACGACTGGCAAAAAAGAAATCATTGAACTTTTGCGGCAACGTTCGCGACCTTATTTGTTTTCCAATTCCTTGGCCCCTGCCATTGTTGGCGCGTCTATAAAAGTCTTCGAAATGCTTGAAAAAGACACTTCCTTAAGGGACCGTCTAGCACAAAACACGGACTATTTCAAAAAAGGCATGAAGGAAGCTGGGTTCGACATCATAGAAGGCGATTCAGCGATAGTCCCCGTGATGCTTTATGATGCCAAGCTCTCACAAAATATGGCAGACCTGTTATTGGAAGAAGGGATTTATGTAATTGGCTTCTTTTATCCTGTGGTACCAAAGGGAAAGGCTAGAATAAGGGTACAATTGTCCGCCGCACATACCAAAGCACATTTGGATGCGGCAATACAAGCCTTTATCAAAGTGAAGCAAAAACTCAAAGTTTAGTCGAAGTCAAGGTATTATTTAGCGTACGATAGCAGATTATTTACAAAATTTTTAATAGATTTGCTTTTGTTAATAAAATTTAACAACTTACTTTTGCTCTATTAACACTTAAAAAATTAAACAATCGAATATGAAACATCTTAACAGTATTTTAGTTGCTGCCCTTGCGCTTCTCGTCTTTGGAGTGGCAAATGCACAAGATCAAAACAATCCTTGGGCTGTTGAAATTGGCATCAATGCGGTTGATGTTTATCCCGTTGGGACTAACGACACCGGAAGATTGCCAGTTAAAATGGGCGATGTTGATATTAAAGGAGACTTGTTTGATGAATACTTCAATGTCACCGATCACTGGAGCATCTTGCCTTCTATTTCCAAAGTTTCTGTAGGCAGATATCTAGGTGATGGCTTTACGTTTGCTGCTGTAGGTACCATCAACAAAATAGACAAAATTGGTGATGCCAAAGTAGACGACTTTACTTATTATGGTGCAGACGGGGAAATCAAATACAGCTTCCGTAACCTCATTGGAGCCAACAGCTGGTTCGATCCAACCCTTGGTGTTGGTGGTGGTTATACCTGGGTAGACGATGTAGGTTTTGGAACCGCCAATGCCTTAGCAAGTGTTCGTTTTTGGTTTACAGAAACCCTTGCCATCAATTTCCAAAGTACTTACAAGCATTCCTTTGAAGAGGATTATGGAATTTCCCACTTCCAACACTCCGTAGGCATTGCCTTCAAGTTTGGTGGAAAAGATACCGATGGAGATGGTATTTATGACAAGGATGACGAATGTCCAGAAACTCCTGGTCTGCCAGAATTCAATGGTTGCCCCGATACTGACGGAGATGGAATAGAAGATCGTAATGATGCTTGTCCAGATGTTGCTGGTCTTGCTGAATTCAATGGTTGTCCCGATACGGATGGTGATGGTATTCCTGATCCACAAGATGCTTGTCCTACCGTACCTGGACTGGCTTCAATGAACGGTTGTCCTGATGCTGACGGCGATGGTATTACCGATGCAGAAGATCAGTGTCCAAATGAAGCAGGCCCAGCTGCCAATAATGGTTGCCCTTGGCCAGATCGTGATGGTGATGGTGTTCTTGACAAAGACGACCAGTGTCCAGATGTACCTGGAACCGTGGCCAACAAAGGCTGTCCAGAAGTTACTATCGAAATCATCAACCAATTGAACGAGTACTCTAAAACGATTTTGTTCGATACTGGTAAATCTACCATCCGTAAAGAGTCTTATGCTGTACTTCAGAGTATCGTAGACATCATGAAAGAATATCCAAATACCTCTTTCGTGATCGAAGGCCATACAGATAGCGTTGGTAGTGATTCCAACAACCAAAAACTTTCTGATGCCCGTGCTGCATCTGTAAGGGATTACTTAACTACTATCGGAATGGATGCTAGTCGCCTTTCATCAATAGGATACGGTGAGTCTAGGCCAATCGCTTCCAACAATACCAAAGCTGGAAGACAACAAAACCGACGTGTAGAAATTTCTTTGAAGAAGTAATTTTTAACCACAATAATTTTAAAAACGCCTTCCTTTTGAAGGCGTTTTTTTATTTTTAGAAATGCAATCATTTCTAGAAGAGACCGTTCAAAAGCTCACGCAAGATTATCCCAATCTTCCGGATTGCACGATCGTCTTACCTAGTAAAAGAGCTGGAAACTTTCTGAAGCACTTGCTGCAAAAGCAGCTTAACCGCCCACAATTTTCTCCGAAAATACTCAGTATTGAAGCATTTGTTGAAGAACTTTCCGGATTACGAATCATCTCCAAAACCACATTGCTTGTAGAAAGTTACCGCATCTATTCTTCAATGGAAGAGAAGCCCTTCGACAGTTTTATAACATGGGCTGAACCCATACTTAATGATTTCAATGAAATTGATCGCCATTTAGTACCTCAAAAGTCATTTTTTGATTACTTGGCGAGCATCAAAGCAATGGACCGATGGGGAGTGTCTGATGCCATCACCCCGCTGATCGAAAATTACCTCGATTTTTGGAACTCCCTCCACAAGTTTTATTTGACCCTCAACGAGAATTTGCTTCATCAGCATCAAGGCTATCAGGGAATGGTCTATCGGAAAGCTGCTGAGGATATAGAATATTACCTCCAAGCCCACCAAGAGACGCCCCATATTTTTATTGGTTTCAATGCCCTTAGCCCCGCTGAAGAAGCTATTATACAAGAATTACTGGAAAATGGCGCTGCTGAAATCTACTGGGACATTGATGCCCATTTCGCGGATGATGATTCCCATAGTGCCTCCTTCTTTTTTAGGAGGCATCTGGAAAACTGGAAATACTATAAACAAAAAAAGCCCCCCAAACTTCCAAATCATTTTAAGGGTTCAAAAACATTCCAATTCATAGAAACCCAAACCGAAATTGAACAGGTAAAGTATGTAGGAGCCTTTTTAAGCACGCAATCTCCAGAGGTGTTGAACAAAACTGCCCTTGTTTTGGCGAATGAGTCCCTCTTAATTCCACTGCTCTACTCCTTGCCATCAAACATTGGTGAGGTAAATATTACCATGGGTATTCCCCTGCAAACACTTCCTGCGGTATTTTTTTTCTCGCAACTGCTCGACCTCCATTGTCAACCAACAAAAACGTTCTACCATAAAAAATTACAGCCAATCCTTAACCACCCTGTAGGACAATACCTCGTTAAGGATGCGCAGGAAATATGGTCAAAAATCGTAAAGGATAACTTAAGCTATATTTCTTTGGAAAAACTTTTGTCCTTAGGGAAAGACCGTACAAGCTTAAGCTTATTGTTTGGTCCATGGGAAGCCTCATCCCGTATTTGTTTTACGGCCATTAAGCGACTTTTGGATATTTTGAGCGAACAACAGGAACCCCATGTTTGGGAGCATGTTGTGTTTCAAAAAATACGCACTGTTTTTGATGCCATCGAAGCGGCTATAGAATCCTTTCCAAAACTTCAGAATTGTCGTGAAATTGCAGAATTGTTCAAACATTTCATCACATCCGAAAAATTGAACCTTCAAGGGAACCCTTTCTCGGGATTGCAAGTTATGGGGGTTCTTGAAACGCGGGTCTTGGACTTCGAACAGGTTATCATGATTTCCGTAAACGAAGGAATCCTTCCAACCGGTAAGAGCCAATCGTCCTATTTAACTTTCGACCTCAAGGCCCAATTTGGGCTTCCCCTGCATACAGAAAAGGATGCCGTTTATGCCTATCATTTTTTTAGATTGCTGCAGCGTGCCAAAACAGCTACATTTTTATACAGTAATGCTACTAAAGGGCTCAATACTGGGGAGAAAAGCCGTTTTTTGATTCAATTGGAAGTAGAGAAGCTCCCTCAGCATACCCATTCTTTTCAGCATACCTTTCAGGAGGTTCACATTCCGGTCAAGGAAATCGCTTCGGTTCCAAAGAATGAAGCCGTCATGCAACGTATTAAAAATATTGCTTTCAAAGGGTTTTCGCCTTCTGCACTAACAGCCTACATTCAAAATCCGATGCAATTTTACTTGCAGCGCATTTTAAAAATCAACGAATCAGAAGCCTTGGAGGAAACCGTTGCCTATAACACCCTAGGAACCATAGTCCACGAAACCCTGGAGCTGCTTTACAGCCCTTTTAAAAATGCCTTGCTCGATCCTGCAAGACTTGAACGGTCCAAAAAAGAGGTGCCCTCTTTGGTCTCCCAGCAATTCGAAAAACACTTTAAACTTGGCGATTATTCCCAAGGGAAAAACCTCATTGTTTTTGAAGTAGCCAAACGGTATGTGGAAAACCTAATCGATTTGGACATTTCTTATTTAAAAAAAGGAAATAAAATTGAATTGTTGGGATTGGAACTTCCCTTGCGCATCCCAATAATCATTCCCGAACTGGACTTTCCGGTGTTTTTGAATGGCACAGTCGATCGATTGGATAGCTTCAATGGGCAACCGCGCATTATTGACTACAAGACAGGGCGTGTAGTACAGGGAGAACTGGAAATCGTGGACTGGGATTCCCTTATTGAAGACGGTAAATACAGTAAAGCTTTTCAAGTACTGACCTATGCCTACATGCAGCAAAAAACCGCTCCTATTACAAACATGACTGCGGGTGTTCTATCTTTTAAAAACCTAAATGAAGGCTTTTTGAAATTCGGGAAAAAAGAAGCCCCTAGAGCTTCAACAAAAGTTCATGAAATTACTTCGGAAATCCTAATGGCATTCGAAACCCAATTGAAAAAGTTGATTTTGGAAATCTGTAATCCCGAAATCCCCTTTGTAGAGAGGGAAATAAAAAAAGCCGCTCATTTCTGAGCGGACTTCCTGCTTGATGTGGAGAAGATGGGACTCGAACCCACGACCTCTTGCATGCCATGCAAGCGCTCTAGCCAGCTGAGCTACATCCCCAATTGAGAATGCGAAAATACTAAATTTTTTTAATCATTCCCCTGTAAAACCAATAAAGGTTTTGTAGTGTGGAAATCCCTTTTTATGATGGCATTCTTTTCCCAGAGCTTTTCAAAAAACCCTCTTTTCCTTCTGAAAACACACAAAATGTCTGGATGGTTCGACTGAAAGTGTTCCAATATACCTTGAAAAATAGTAGCGTTTTGGGTTTCGGTCAAGGATGATTTTAATTCAAGCAGCGCTGGGTCAATGTACTGCGCTGCATGAGCCACATCGGGAGTTTTTACAAAAAGTAAATTGATTTTTGCGCTGAAATAATGCGCCAATTGCTTTAAGGGTTCCAATACTGATGGATCCTCTAAGTGGCCATTTTTAAAGGCCAATAAGATAACCTCGGCCTTTCTGAAAATATAATCCTTGGGAACTATCAAAATAGGAATGTCGGTTTGTTTTACGATTTTCCCCGTAATGTTTCCCAAATAAATTTCATCGGCTATTTCAATGCTTTGTGGCGATAAGATAATCAAATCGATCTCCAATTGGTGGGAAACCCGGATGATCCCTTCAAAAGGATCCCCCTTTATGGATATGGGCATCACCTCTACCCCCTTGGTATCTACTTGGGCCACTACCCTGTCTAGTAGTTCCTCGCTGTCTTCAATGATTAACTGGTTGACTTTCGTTAGATTCCCAACTTTGGAAAACTCCTTGTAGGTATTCACCAGATAGACCTTGGCCCCACTCATGGAAGCTAGGTTTACAGCGTACCTTAGGTTTGTGAGTCCCGTGGAAATGGCATTGACAGGCACCAAAATATTCTTCATAAGAAAGCGTATCTTTATTTGACTGCAAAAATACTCTTTATTTATGATTCGAAAGGCCTACCCTTCGGAAATTCAGAAAATTATGTCCATCACCAAAGCCTGCGCTGTACAGATGATATCTGAAGGAATATTTCAATGGAATGAACATTATCCCCATGCCCAAGCCTTTGAAACCGATTGTGAAAGAGGAGAGCTTTATGTGTTGTTAAAAGCCAACATTTTGGTAGGCTGCATTACTATTTCTTACCTAAAAGATGCCGAATACCAAACTGTGCAATGGCTTACAAAAGATGGAAAAAACGCTTACATCCACCGATTGGCCATCCATCCCAATTTTCAACGTCAAGGATTGGCAAAGGAATTGATGGATTTTGCCGAAAACCTTGCCATGGAGGAAAAGGCGCTTTCGGTACGGTTGGATACCTTTAGCCAGAACAAAAGAAACCAACGCTTCTATGAAGCCCGAGGCTATCAGCGCTTAGGCACTATTTTCTTTCCGAAGCAAAGTGAACAGCCCTTTTATTGCTATGAAAAACTTTTCAGCGAACCAATGAAAAATGCCCTATAAAAACCTCCCCGTCAACCGTAAGGGCTTTATACCAATACCCCCCAGCAGGCATAGGATTGTTGTTATAGCGCCCGTTCCACCCTTCGCTGTCGGGACTGAAATTGGCCAAGATTTTACCGTAACGATCGTAAATGTAGATGGTGGTGAGAGGTAAGGGATCCAGAATGGGCTTTACGTATTGCCAATAATCGTTGATGCCGTCCCCGTTAGGCGAAAAATAAGGGGGAAAGCCCGTAGGTGGGTAGGCTAGCTTAACAGGGCGTTCCACTACACCACAACCCTTTTTATCCCGCACATAAAGAACATACTGTCCTGCAGGGAGCCCTTCAAAAAAAGGTTCGTCTTGATACGTAACCCCATCCAGGGAAAACTCATACTCCCCAATTCCTGAAACCGCCACCGTAAACTCAAACAATAAATTTACCTCGGCAATGTTTACGGCTTCAATGGTTGCAACGGAAGAAGCTACTACCTCAAAATCTTGTGAAAAAGTACATTCAATACTTGACCCTGCATCTTCAATGAGGTTATACACTTCATAACGGTACATTCCCGTTTCTGATATTTCGACAGTACTTTCTTCTGAGAGCAAAAGCTCGTCCCCATTATCGAACAATTGAAACCATCGGTACCCGTTGCCTACATCGGGAGATTGAATAACCGTGGGTAAACTGTTTTCGCAGATCCCCACAACCTCCGGAAAACTACTTTCCGGGTAAAAAGAGATCAGTTCCCCCGTATCGGGATCGTAAAAAGGGCCGCATCCTAAAATTGTAGAAAAAGATTCTTGCTCACAGGAAACTGCTTGGCCTGCTTCGTTGAAAGGAATAATCCGTACATAATATGTATTATTCGATTCAAAATTAAGTACATAGGTGGATGTAGTTGTGAATATAGCGCCATCCAATACATCATTGATAAAAGGCGTTCTACCAATAAAAACAATATACCCCAGTGCATCGGGTACTGGAGCCCATTCCAAAAAGGGCGAAAGCGAAACATTGATTGCGCCATTTTCGGGGGTAATAAGATAGGTACATCCTGGCGGGTTTCCCAATGATGCCGTTACAAAATACTCCTCAGTGCAACTCAACGCCAAACCATTCTCATTATAAGGTTGCAGCAATACATATATTTCAGTATCTGGTGGGAAATTGCTGATGGGATCATAAGAAAGGACATTCCCAACGTCCAACTGATTTGCGATATCACCTGCCCCAGGCAACGTCCCAATCGTTATCCAGTAGCCCGTGGCCCTTGGAGCATACCCCCAGCGTAGGTTGGTAGCCACATTAACTCCAGTGGCGCCATTTTCTGGATTTAACAGTTGGGTACACTCGGGAACCGTCACAACATTTTCAGTGGTAAACGATTGGCTGGCGCATACAATATCATCCTGATCAAAGAAAAACAAGGTGATGGTTACATAGATGGTACTCGACTCTGGAAGCCCCAAGGGGGGCGTAAAATTGGGGTCGTTCCCAACCGGTTGATCGTTCACGATTTCGCTACCCCCAGGAGTTGTCCCCAATGAAATGATGTATCCTGTAACGCCAACGACCGTTTCCCATGAAATGGAAGTATCCACAGGAACATTTGTCGCTCCCTGCAATGGGTTCAACAAATCCGGACAATCTTGCGCCATCAAGAACGGCCCTGAAAGGATTACCCAAATCCAAATGCGCTTTTTGCCTAGTATGTCTAGAAGTGAACGGATAGCTTTTTGTTTTAAAGATACAAAAAACGGTTTGTTATGGTCTTAAGGGTTTAGAATAACTAACGGTAAATTGATACTTTTGCAACTTGAGCAACTCCCAAAACCATACCTCTTTCAAACGCATTCAGCAATTGGCCATTCCCGCCATTATTGCTGGAGTAGCTGAACCCATTCTATCCAGTACCGATGCCGCCATTGTAGGTAACATTCCACAATTTGGAGCCGAATCATTAGCTGCAGTAGGTGTGGTAGGGTCTTTTTTATCCATGCTCATTTGGATCTTGGCGCAAACCCGAAGCGCTATCGCTGCCATTGTTTCCCAAAACCTTGGGGCTGGAACGCTGGAAGATTTGAAACGTTTTCCTGCCCAAGCCATTTACTTCAATGTAATACTCAGTTTTATTGTTCTGGGAATTACCTATGCCTTTGTTGGGGAAATCTTCCAATTCCTCAATGCCAAAGGGCTTATCCTTCAGTATAGTATTGACTATTATAATATAAGGGTTTGGGGGTTCCCATTAACCTTGTTCACTTTTGCCGTATTCGGTATTTTCCGTGGCCTTCAAAATACGTTTTGGCCCATGATCGTAGCCATAACAGGTACTCTTATTAACATTCTACTGGATTTTCTTTTGGTGTACGGCTATCAAGAATTGATTCCGCCCATGGGGATTAAAGGGGCCGCATGGGCCAGCTTAATCTCCCAACTAATCATGGGGCTCTTATCCTTGGGGTTGCTTTTGAAAAAAACAACCCTACCCCTTGCTTTCAAATTTCCGCTTCATCCTGAATTGAAGCGATTGGTACAGATGAGCTTCAACCTCTTTATTCGCACTTTGGCACTAAATGCCGCTCTAATGTTGGCTGTTCGGGAAGCAACAGCACTTGGCACTCCTTACATTGCGGCCCACGCCATTGCCATCAACCTTTGGTTGTTTACTGCTTTTTTTATTGATGGGTACGGCGCTGCCGGAAATATTTTAGGCGGAAAGCTACTGGGTGCAAAAGACTATGGGGCACTTTGGCAACTGACCAAAAAAGTGAACCGCTACAACTTGGGTGTTGCCGTTCTTCTTATGTTGGCCTGTACTATTTTTTATCACCCTTTAGGAAGACTTTTCAATAAGGAAGCTGCGGTATTGGAAGTGTTCTACGGAATGTTCTTTATGGTCATCCTTAGTCAGCCGCTCAATGCCTTGGCATTTACCTACGACGCTATATTTAAGGGATTGGGTGAAATGGCATTTTTGCGAAATGTCCTGTTAGGCGCTACACTACTAGGATTTATTCCTGTGCTTTACGCTTCCAAATATTTGGAAGGAGGCTTAGTAGGCATTTGGGTCGCCCTACTTTTTTGGATTGCCTTTAGGGCCATTGCATTGGTGATTAAATTTCGGAGGAAATATGTGGTGTTGGCCAAAACCCATTAACGCGTTTTAAGCCAACCTGTAATACTCAACCGCTCTGAAGCGAGTATCTTCTTCACTTCATGTTCGACCAAGCGACTTTCAAAAATCACGACACGTCCAGGTAAAGGGAGAATTTCGAGCGTTTTGCCTTCCAAATATAAAGTGAGTTCCCCGCCATTTTCTTTGGGCCAATTGGCTTCGTTCAAATAACAAACAACGGAAAGTTTCCGGCGGTCGTCATTCTGGAAGGTATCTACATGCTTCCTATAAAAGGTCCCCGTAGGATACAGGGCATAGTGAAATTCCTTTTGAAGGATCCCCAAAAAACAAGTCTTATTCAAGTAATGAACCAAATCATTGATTTTTGCAAAAAATAGCTGCTCTACCGCATCCGCTTTGAATTCGTCCATCCAAAGGATGAAATCACCGCGGATGGCTTTGTCAATTTCTTCGTTGGTGTAGTTGCCAATAGCCGATTTTTTGAAGCGATCGGCCTCGTATTTGGCCAACAGGTTGTGTCGAAGTTGTTCCACTTCCTGGAGGGTAAAAAAACCGTCCACTACTGTGTATTGCAGTTGCATCAGGTCTTCGATAATTGCTTCAAACAAGGGATTTTCAACGAAATCCAATTGTTCAAACAATTCTTCACTCATGGTTGTGCTAAAAAGTCCGCAAATATACTCGCAAAACCAATTGGTTTTTGAAAATTCTTTTCCGTGGAAATCCTGTATCTTTGAAGCATGGAAACCATCCGAATTACCAAACAGTTTTCCTTTGAAACCGGCCATGCCCTCTATGGCTACGATGGAAAGTGCCGCAACGTTCATGGTCATAGCTACAAGCTTTCCGTTACCGTGATTGGAAAGCCCATCAACGACAAAAACCATGTGAAATATGGAATGGTTATCGATTTCGGAGACCTCAAAAAAATCGTGAAGGAGGAAATCGTGGACGTGTTCGACCATGCAACAGTGTTCAATAAAAACACACCTCATATTGAACTTGCCAAAGAGTTGGAACAGCGCGGGCATCATGTGCTTTTGGTCGATTACCAACCCACTAGCGAAATGATGGTGTGCGATTTTGCACAAAAAATTAAAAAACGATTACCCCATACTATTGCATTGCATTCGCTAAGGCTTCAGGAAACCGATACCAGTTTAGCCGAATGGTTTGCCAGTGATAACTAATACCAAACTACACAACCGACTTTTTAGCTATCTTTGATTCATGCAAATCCCGGCAGGAAAAAAAATATATTTCTCCAGCGACAACCACTTAGGGGCCCCCAGTCCTTCAGAAAGCCTCCCGCGTGAAAAAAAATTTGTGGCTTGGCTGGATGCTGCCAAGCAAGATGCAGCCGCAATTTTTTTGCTTGGAGATCTTTTCGATTTTTGGTTTGAATACAAAACGGTAGTCCCGAAAGGGTTTGTACGAGTGCTGGGAAAATTGGCTGAAATTAGTGACAGCGGTATCCCTATCTATTTTTTTGTAGGCAATCACGACCTTTGGATGCGTGATTATTTTGAAAAGGAATTAAACATACCTGTGTACTACGATGTTAAGGAATTTCAATTCAACGATAAAACCTTTCTAATTGGCCATGGAGATGGTAAAGGTCCCGGGGATAAAGGCTATAAGCGAATGAAACGCGTGTTCATTAACCCCTTTTCAAAATGGCTCTACCGTTGGCTGCATCCAGATTGGGGCATGCGCTTGGCACAATACCTTTCCGTAAAAAATAAGTTGATTTCCGGAGACGAGGATCGTGCCTTTTTGGGGGAAGAAAAAGAATGGTTGGCGCTTTATGCCCAACGTAAGCTCCAAGAAAGGCATTACGATTATTTTGTGTTCGGGCACAGACACCTCCCCATGGAAATCAAAGTGGGCGAAAACGCAACCTACTTCAACCTAGGCGATTGGATTTCTCACTTTACCTATGGCATTTTTGACGGTAATTCCTTTGAGCTGAAAACATTTACTCCTTGATATCCTTGATTCGTAACTGAAGGCTTACCTGTCCCTGCCATTCATTTTCATCAACCGTGTAGGCCATTTTGAAAGGGTTCCCATTACAGGCCATGGCTTCTTTGTGGGCCAAACCAAAACCAATTCCTGTGAACCGATTAGAATTTCCCTGTTGAACAACCAATCGCAAATGACTTTTGTCCTCCCCTACGGTTTTTCCAAAGCCTGTGTCTTTCACATTTCGGCTCATAAATACGGGGGTCATGTTCCCAGGGCCGAAAGGAGCAAACTGCTTTAGGATGCGATACAGCTTGGGGGTAATGTCCTTTAAGTCGATTTCGGCATCGATTTTCAACTCGGGTGTCAGTAATTGAGGATTGATGGTTTCCGATACCACATTTTCAAACGCTTGTTTGAAAGCTTGGTAATCCTTTTCCTGAAGCGTAAGTCCCGCAGCATACTTGTGCCCTCCAAATTGTTCGATAAATTCTGAACAGGCCTCTAAAGCTTCATAGACGTCAAAACCACTCACCGATCTGGCCGATGCCGCTAATTTTTCGCCATTCTTGGTAAAAACCAAGGTCGGACGGTAATACGTTTCCGTAAGCCGGGACGCCACAATGCCTATTACCCCCTTGTGCCATCCTTCTTGAAATACCACCGTGGTCATTCTATCTTCTTCACCATGCTCAAGAATCTGGGCAAGGGCTTCCTCTGTAATTTGTTGATCGGTTGCCCTTCTTTCGGTATTGTATGCTTCTATATCTGACGCAAACGCAAGGGCTTCATCAAGGTCTGTTTCCGTCAAAAGACTTACAGCATGGTTGCCGTGCTTCATCCTACCAGCAGCATTGATCCTTGGTGCAATAATGAAAACCACATCCGTAATGGTTAAGGTTTGTTTTTTTACTTGTTGCAACAAAGCCTTGAAGCCAATTCTAGGGTTGGAATTGATGACTTTGAGTCCGTAGTATGCCAAAATTCTATTTTCGCCAGTCATGGGAACAATATCGGCAGCAATTGCGGTAGCCACCAAATCGAGATAAAGTACTAGATCGTCGAGCGTTTGTCCTCGTCGTTCGGCTAGTGCCTGTAGCAACTTAAAGCCAACGCCACAACCACAGAGTTCCTTGTAGGGATAGTTGCAGTCGTTCCGTTTTGGGTCAAGCACAGCCACCGCTTTCGGGATTTCAAAGCCTGGGCGATGGTGGTCACAAATAATGAAATCGATTCCCTTTTCCTTTGCATAATCTACTTTTTCAATAGCTTTTATGCCACAATCTAGCGCGATAATGAGTTTAAAATCGTTATCGGAGGCAAAATCAATTCCCTGATAGGAAATACCGTATCCTTCCTCATAGCGATCTGGAATGTAGGTCGCTATAGAGGAATAGTAGGTTTTAAGATATGATGAAACCAAGGCCACCGCAGTGGTGCCATCAACGTCGTAATCCCCATAAATTAAAATAGGCTCCTCTTCGGCCATGGCTTTTTCAATTCGCAAAACGGCCGCTTCCATATCTTTCATCAAGAATGGGTCGTGCAGCTCGTCCAGGCTTGGACGGAAAAACTTTTTGGCCTCCTCAAATGTGGTGATGCCCCTTTGAATCAGTAATTGAGCAATGATGGGAGGCACTCCAAGCGCATCAGAAAGCGTCGTGACGAGTTGTCTTTCCGGTTTTGGTGCTAAGGTCCAACGCATAAAATTCCTGAAATTAACTTTTTGGGAAGCTACTAGGTAAAGATACAAATTCCCTTGTTGAATCTGTATTTTCCCCTTTTGTAAAAGTAGGGATTTTCCTGCTTCACCTAATACATTATCCTCATGGAATTTATAAAAACACCTGATTAAATCTTTTTTTTAACTAATTAAATATCAGTTATTTAACTCTTTTGTGGAATCCTATTAGGTGATACCTTGCCGCCCTGAACAAACTACAAATTTTAATGTTATGGATTATTTGATTAAAGGTAGGTTGTATGCTACAATCTGCGACGAAAGTAAAAGACCATTAATTGACACCAAAGTTAGGGTGTACAAACTGGAAGTGAATGACACTGCCCTAGCGGCACTAGCTTCGGCTCAAAGTAAAGAGTTAAGCAATGTCTATGAAGAGAAGGACATCAAGGTCCGCAAAAATAATTTGCTTGCCGAAACAACCACCGATATGAATGGGGAATATTCCTTTCAGATCGACGGGGAAAAGAAAAAATACGACGGAGGTCCTGTAGCCATTGTAGCTTTTTATGATGAAGTGCCAGATTACGGACAAGGAAGTACCAAACCTCCCAAAGGTTTTACCCATTTTGAAGTACTCCTTGATGTCATTCAGCCCAAATGGAGAGAAAGGGAAAACGGATTGACAGCGGGTTGGAATTATACCTTGCTTACAAGGGTTTGGTGTTACATCCTAAAACGATTGGACCTATGGGTCATTTGCGGTACCGTAATCAATTGCGAATCGCAACAGCCCATCAACGGTATTGAGGTTATTGCCATGGATGACGACATCATTACAGACGATTTATTGGGCAGTGCGCTGACCGATGAAAATGGACGCTTTTGCATATATTACCGCTCTATCGATTTCAAAAAAACGTTCCTGTCGCCATTCATCAATGTGGAAACGACTCCCATTTTTAGTTTTGACAATGGGCCCGACATTTACTTCAAATTTGCTGCAGGCGGATCGATCTTTTTTGAAGAAAGCCCTTCTGAAGCCCAGAAACCCAGTCGAAAAAATGTGGGCAACTGCCTCTGTGTTCGGCTGTGCCTAAAAGAAGCCCCTGAAGTGACACAGGATCCACCAGCGGCCTTCTATCAAATTGGATATGCCCGAAAATACCATCCCGTACTCAACATCGATCCCGCCACGGGAAGAACCACAGGGAAGGCCCAAGCCTCTTGGAATGAACAAGCGTTCTACAGTACCTTGGATTTAAGGGGTTCCCTTTCCAAAAAGTTCAATGGGCAGCCCGTAGAATACAAATTTGAATATGCTGAGGTCTCCAGCCCAAGTGTGGATGTATCGACAATTCCTACCTCTAGTTGGAACGATGTACAGGAGAGTGACATGGCCGAAAACGAAATTGGAACACGTATTACAGCACTTTTCCCGGTCATCAAATACAATTCGTATGTGATTCGCGGCACCAATGCTGTGACCCCCTTTGGTAATGAAGTAAAAGTTGAATTTGATGGAAATTGGGTGAAAGTGCCCCAAGATTCCGGAATTTTTGATATTGCATTCAACGGGTCACTCATTAAGTTGGTATCCAGTAAGTTGGCCAGTGGCAATGTAAACAAATCGGGATTGGTGCAAGGAAACAGTTCCGCCCCTTTGGAACACAACCGCTATTTTGCCCTGCGAATGTGGAAACGCGAACAAGGGAATGATGCTACCAAGGTGATGGCAGGATTTTCAAGGCCGTTAGCCATTTTCAATACCCTCTACGATAATGTACCACAAGGAGGATCGTGGCTGCCAAGTTCTTCCAGTGAATTGGGAATTGCCAGTGTGGACCTTCAAGAACTTATTGGTGGAGGATGTAACAAAATTACCAACGCCATCCGCGTGAAGTACACGGCAGCAAACCCCAATTTGGGTAATGTTTCCATCAGTTTCTCAGGACAAGGAGCTACTAACAACTTCCAACCCATTGTATTCCCAACACCTGGGGAAGAAGCGTTTGGTACTTCCAGCTATCTGGGCGATTTCAATTTGCTTAAGCCTTGTGCCTATGAAATTCGCCTCAACGTCGAACTGAACCTCACCAATGGAGAAGTCCAACACCAAGGTATTTGGGACCGGGTACTTTTCTGTAGGTAAGACTTCTAAGCTTTGCAATTTTATGGCCGGAAAGGATACTCTTTTCGGCCGTTTTCATTATTTTGTGGCAAGAAAAAAAAGTAAATGCCATTAGTTCCACCTCTTTCCCCCAACTACGACCGAGAAACCAAACAACTGGCTGAGTTTTTCAACGAAACCTTGGGCTTCTGCCCCAACAGTGTGTTGACCATGCAGCGGCGGCCAGCCATCAGCAAGGCGTTCATCAACCTCAACAAAGCGGTGATGGCCAACGAAGGGCGTGTTACCTCTGCCTTGAAGCGCATGATTGCTTGGGTAAGTAGCAATGCTGCAGGATGCAGGTACTGCCAAGCTCACGCCATTCGGGCGGCCGAACGCTACGGTAGCGAACAGGAAAAGTTGGACAACATTTGGGAATACCGTACCCATCCTGCCTTTACGGAAGCGGAACGTGTGGCGTTGGATTTTTCGTTGGCCGCTTCACAAATTCCCAACCAAGTGGATGATACCATCAAGCAGCGATTGTATGAATATTGGGATGAAGGGGAAATTGTAGAAATGCTGGGAGTAATTTCCTTGTTTGGCTACTTGAACCGGTGGAACGATTCCATGGCAACCTCCATTGAACCTGGAGCCGTGGAAAGTGGTGAGAAATACCTTGGCAAACATGGATGGAAACCCGCTAAACATGCTTAAAATGATAAAATATAAAGCTTTTGTGTTAATCCTGCTCGTCGTGAGCCTTTCCGCATGCAATGACCTTGTGAACGAGGTGAAAAAAATGAAAATCCAAACCATCACCCCCAATGACTATCACTATGTGCTCGATTCCAAAAACAGGCGGGGGTTTGTGGACCAAAAAAACCAACCCATGACAGGACACTACATTGTGGTCAAAGACAGCCTCCCTATCGAGGAATTCGAACTGGAAGATGGTTACCTCAATGGGGAATACCTATTTTATAATCTTACAGGGACTATTGTCTCCAGGGAAAGCTATATAAACAGTATCAAACACGGCATGCAGTACACCTATCACAATTCGGGGGATGTGGCCAGCGAAGTTAATTTCAGCCATGGAGTCCGTGATGGGGATGAGGTGCATTATGCTCCAAATCATGATATCACGTTCCGAAAAACAACCCAAGCGGGGGTGGAGTACGCCTACCGCTATGAAAACGGTAAATTAATAACCGCTGAATTTGACAAGAACTTTGATGGAGCCATTTTTGAAATGTTCGTGAAATACGATCATTTTGAAAATGTTGAAATTATATTTGGAAAGCTGAAGGATGAAGCGGGCAGGGCCTTCAACGTCTATGACCGGGACTATAATTTAATAGAGCGAATAGATCCCGAAATCAATCCGGAAAGGGCCTTCTATTACGCCCAATATTTTAGGTAGCAGTCCCTGAAACTACTAGCACAAATTCTCCCTTGGGCGACTTTTTTTCAAAGTAGTCCAACACTTCTTTAAGGGTGCCACGAACTGTTTCTTCGTGTAGCTTAGTCAGTTCCCTCGAGACCGAAACCCTTCTTTCTGAACCAAAATAGACAACAAATTGGCTTAAAGTTTTCAGCAGCTTATGGGGCGATTCATAAAAGACCATGGTTCGGGTTTCTTCGGCTAATTGTTCCAATCGGGTTTGCCTTCCTTTTTTTAAGGGCAAAAATCCTTCAAAAACAAACCGGTCGTTAGGTAGGCCACTATTCACCAATGCGGGAACAAATGCTGTGGCTCCAGGAAGGCACTCCACTTCAATTCCTGCTTCCAAACAAGCCCGTGTCAACAAAAAACCGGGGTCGCTGATCGCAGGGGTCCCTGCATCCGAAATCAGGGCTATGTCTTGGCCCGAGGCCATTTTCATTACCAAATGGGCCACGGTTTGATGTTCGTTATGCATATGATGGGATTGCATTGGGGTGGCAATTGCAAAATGTTTCAACAGTTTTCCACTGGTTCGTGTATCTTCTGCCAGCACCAATTCCACAGTCTTCAATACTTCTATGGCGCGAAAGGTCATGTCGTTCAAGTTGCCAATGGGCGTGGGAACAAGGTAGAGTTTCCCCATGGAAGTTAGTTGAAGCGTTTTTCGACCAAATTCATGAACCGTTCTGCGTATTCTTCCTTTTGAAGCCAGTAATTATAATCGGGCTTTACTTTGGCTTTGATAAAAGTAGCGGCCTGTTCAAAGCTTTCAAGAGTGCTGATTTGCGAGAGCACCCGGGTATAGTCTTCCGCATTCCCGTCAAAGAGGTGTTTGATAAAAGCCAACCGATCGTTCAAACCGATATTTAGTCCAGAGTTTAAGGATTCGTTCAAGGATTTGGGACGGTTCCCTTCATGGGTTTTTTGCAGTTCCTTTGCGGGGACTTCTTTCAAAGTTTCCGGAGCGGTCTTTGTGGGGGTTATGGAAGTGTCCTTCCGTTCAAAAACCGGCATTTGCTGGTAATGGCTTGCAAATTCCTCCAAATCATTTTTTTGATAAGCTTTAGGCGGTATCACGTCTTTCAGGTAGTCGTCAATTTCTTGTGATTCCTCTGGCATTTGGGCTACTATATCCTTTATTTTTTCGGTTGCTGGTTCGACTAACTCTTCCTTGTTTTCCGGTTCTGGAACCGGTTTTGGGTCCTGAAACCAATTTTGTTCCCTGTAACTTTTGGAATCCATCGATTCTTCCATTTTTTGCGGAACCTCTTCCTCCATGATCTGGGATTCCAGGTATTCCAATACCGACAGTTTTTCGTACAATTCCCTAGCCTCCAGTTTCATGGTAGAAACGGCCTCATCTGGTTCCTGTTTTAAAATACGCGCTGCGAGTTCCTTCAATTGGGATTGCAGTTTCTTCTTCATAACTTTTCGTATTAATCGATCGTGCTATATTTTGTTTTGTTAAATTTACGCATCCTTAGTGTAAACGTCAAGGAATTCTTTTTTATTCTGATTACGGCTTATGTTTCTCGAAAATACGGTAAATCAAAAAGAGCAGTTTGGATGGATTGAAGTGATATGCGGCTCCATGTTTTCGGGAAAAACCGAAGAATTGATTCGTCGCCTGAAACGCGCGAAATTTGCCCGCCAAAAAGTCGAGATCTTCAAACCCGCCTTGGACAAACGTTATGACGACGACAAGGTCGTTTCGCATGATAGCAACGAAATCCGTTCCACTCCCGTACCCGCAGCTGCCAACATTCCAATCCTTGCCGATGGCTGCGATGTGATAGGTATTGACGAAGCCCAGTTTTTTGATGCTGAAATCGTGAAAGTCTGTAACGATTTGGCCAACCAGGGCATGCGAGTTATCGTCGCAGGCTTGGATATGGATTACAAAGGCAACCCTTTTGGTCCCATGCCCGCCCTTATGGCCACTGCCGAGTATGTTACCAAAGTACATGCGGTTTGCACTCGCACCGGAAATTTGGCTCATTACAGCTACCGCAAAGCCCAAAGTGACGATTTGGTATTGCTTGGCGAAACCGAAGAATACGAACCATTAAGCCGCGCAGCTTTCTATAAAGCCATGTTGCGGGATAAGGTAAAAAAAATGGAAGTGCGGGATCCCGAACAGCTTCCGGGGAAAAAACAAGCATAACATCATGGGAAAGACCCAAGGGCATACTGAGGAAACCGTATTGGAAATCGATATGGGTGCATTGGCTCATAACTACCAATACCTCCGTTCAAAATTAAAGCCCGATACCAAGTTGATGGGGGTAGTTAAAGCCTATGGTTATGGAAGTGACGCTACCGAAGTTGCCAAGGAATTGGCTGTGCTCGGAATCGACTATTTGGCGGTTGCTTATTCCAAAGAAGGGGAAGTTTTGCGAAATGAAGGCATTGCCACTCCCATATTGGTACTGCATCCCTTATCAAGTAATTTTGAAGTAATTATCGACCGTTGCTTGGAGCCCAATATCTATTCCGTCAAAATTCTTGAGGCTTTTATTTCACATGCCGAAGCAACCCAACAAAGACACTATCCCATCCACATTAAATTCAATACGGGCCTCAACCGACTGGGGTTTCAAAAACAGGACATTCCAACTATTGTGTCGTTGCTGTCCCAAACTGAAAGTGTACGCATAAAGTCTATTTTTTCGCACCTAGCAGCGAGTGAGGATCCTAACGAGAAATCGTTTACCCTTTCGCAGATTGCTGCATTTAAAACCATGGCGGATCTATTGACTGTTCAACTTGGATACCGATCCCTCTTTCATGTCCTCAACACTTCAGGAATCCTCAATTTCCCAGAAGCCCAATTCAATATGGTGCGCAGCGGCATTGGGTTGTATGGTTTTGGAAACGATTCCAATTTTGACAAGGATTTAAAGCCCATCGCTACCCTAAAGACCATCATTTCACAAATCCATCAACTCAAAGAAGGAGAATCATTAGGCTATAACAGGGGGTTTGTTGCTTCTGGAGAAATAAGGACCGCTACACTCCCACTGGGCCATGCCGATGGCATTTCCAGGATTTATGGCAAGGGAGCAGGGTGGGTTAGCATTCGCGGAAAAAAAGCGCCCATTCTCGGAAATGTTTGCATGGATATGATTATGGTAGACGTAAGTACCATCGATTGTAGAGAAGGTGACGAGGTTATTGTTTTTGGGCCCCACAACACCGCTCATGAGTTGGCAACCCATGCCAATACCATTTCTTATGAATTGGTTACGGCCATCTCACAAAGGGTAAAAAGGGTTTTTATAAAATCTAGTAGTAAATAGGTTACCAAATAAAAACGGAATCCTTTTTTTTGTAACTTAGGTACTTATTAACTCATAAACCAATCAATCATGTTTAAAGAATTCAAGGAATTTATCATGACCGGCAATGTCATCGATTTGGCAGTGGCCGTGATTTTGGCTGGGGCCATCGGCGGTGTGGTTTCGGGATTTACCAATGACATCATGATGCCTATCGTTGGGCATTTTACCGGTGGTATGGATTTTTCTGAACTCAAGGTAGTGCTTTCCGAAGCCGTTGTTGATGCCGAAGGAAACGTTACGAGCCCGGAAAATGCAATCCTTTGGGGAAAATGGGTCAACACCCTCATTAACTTGGTCATTGTTGGATTTGTGCTTTTCATGATTGTTAAGGCGTATAATAAATTCCGCAAGAAAAAAGAAGAGGCTCCAGCACCCCCTCCAGGACCTTCCGAAATCGATTTGCTTACCGAAATCCGGGATGCATTGAAAAAGTAAACGCGTAGCGACCGCTACACTGCATATCAATCCTTAAACCCCTCAAATCCTGAGGGGTCTTTTTTTGCATTTTATTTTGAATAGTTTGATTGTCTTATTCTATTTTTGAAACAAAATAGACGATATGAAGATTGCGGTTGTTGGTGCTACAGGTATGGTAGGTGAAGTAATGCTGAAGGTTTTGGAGGAGCGGAACTTCCCAATTTCTGAACTGATTGTGGTGGCTTCAGAGAAGTCCGTTGGCAAACTGGTAAATTTCAAGGGGAATCTTTATCCCATTGTTTCAATGGAAACTGCCATTGATAAAAAACCGCAGATTGCCATCTTCTCTGCAGGAGGCGGAACCTCCTTGGAGTGGGCCCCAAAATTTGCCGCAGTTGGAACAACGGTGATTGATAATTCTTCGGCATGGCGCATGGATCCTACCAAAAAACTGATTGTCCCCGAAATCAATGCTTCGGTACTGACCAAAAACGATAAAATTATTGCCAATCCTAATTGTTCCACCATCCAATTGGTAATGGCCTTGGCTCCCTTGCACCAAAAATACCGTATGAAGCGTGTTGTGGTTTCTACCTACCAATCCGTTTCGGGAACGGGTGTTAAAGCGGTTCAGCAATTGGAAAATGAAATCGCGGGCATGGAAGGAGAAATGGCGTACCCATACCCCATTTTCAAAAATGCCCTACCGCAGTGCGATGTCTTTGAAAGCAATGGCTATACCAAAGAAGAAATGAAACTCGCCCGCGAACCCCAAAAAATATTAGACGACCGCACGTTCTCCGTAACTGCTACGGCCGTTAGGATTCCTACAGCGGGCGGGCATAGTGAATCCGTGAATGTCGAATTCCACCACGATTTTGTGCTTTCGGAAGTTAGAGCGCTATTGCACCAAACCTCTGGAGTGGTGGTACAGGACAATCCCGATACCCATACCTATCCCATGCCCTTGCATGCCCATCAAAAAGACGAGGTATTTGTGGGCAGGATTCGGCGGGACGAAACCCAGCCCAATAGTTTGAATTTATGGATTGTAAGTGATAACCTGCGCAAAGGGGCTGCTACCAATGCCATCCAGATTGCAGAATATTTGGTTGCAAAACAATTGGTGTAGTTTGTAAGTTTTAGTGGAGCCTGCGTCTAAAGGCAAATAACCACTAAAAAATTAGGCATATGAAACTCTTTCACACCATTCTCTACATAGGTCTTGGCCTTATGTTATTGCTTTTTGGCTTCAACAAGTTTATTTGGTTTTTGCAGGATTTTGATTTTTCCGGTTATCCCGAAGCCGAACACCTCTTTAAGACCCTGCGTTATTCCAGCCATGATGAAGGCCCTAAAGGCTATCTCATGCATTTTGTGGGCGGCACCGAAATTTTGGTAGGGCTTCTATTGGTTTTGCGCAAATGGGTCCCCTTTGCACTGGTCGTATTGGTCCCCATCTCCCTTAATTTGGTAGCATTTCATCTTTTCGTAAACCTCCCTAACATTGGCCCAGCTTTGTTGGTCGCCCTTGTAAATGGATACTTGATCTACAAAAACTGGAATGCCTACAAACCCCTATTTCGGCAAAAAACCTAGAAACAAAGCGATTATAGCGTCTCGATTAAAAGTTTTTCTTACATTTAGAAGGTTTTTTTAAAACCGAAAAATTGCTTAAGAAATAATTTTTCAATGAAAATCTATTTGCGAGGAATTGCTTTTATATCCTTACTTCTATTGCTGAATGCTTGTAAAACAGATGATTATGTTGGAATCAATATCATAGCAATCCACGATGAAGGCGAAGTGTTTCAGGACAAATTTTTGTTTATTGAACTATTCGCGAACGACCAAAACATCCCTTCCGATGGTTCGTTGGAGGTTGAATCACCTGAGTCGGGTTCCATAGAAATTTTGGATCCCCAAGGAACGCCCAACAACATTTTGGATGATGTGGTTAAATACACTCCCTCTTCCAGCTATGTTGAAACCGATACTTTTAGTTACACGGTTTGTGATGCTGCAGGACAGAGCTGTGGAGGTGCTGACGTGTCCTTAAAAATTTACCAGCCGCTCAGCATTAATGTAGAGAGCTTGCCTTATCCAAAACTTTCAGATTACCATTTTTTCTATACAGAATTGTCAAAACATATCCCTGTGCCCGGGGTACTGCCCTATGAGCCCATTAATTCGCTATTTGCCGATTATGCCCATAAGAAAAGGTTTGTATGGATGCCAGAGGGTACCCAAGCTACCTACGATGGCGATGGGAAAATTTTTGACTTTCCACAGGGAACCATTTTGGTTAAAACATTTTTCTACGAAAATGTGCTTCCCGCCAATGATACCCAAATTATTGAAACGCGGATTTTATTCAAAAGAAATGGCGAATGGCATTTTGCTGATTATGTCTGGAATGAAGAACAAGATGAGGCGCTTTTGGATACGGCCAATACCGGTCATAATATCCCTATTGAATGGATGCAGAATGGTGAAACCTTGAGCACCATTTATCGTATCCCCTCAGAAACCCAATGCTTCATTTGTCATAAAAACAGTAAGATAAGAATCCCCATTGGGCCTAAACCCCAAAATTTGAATAAAGATTTTACTTATGCTGATGGAACTGCCAATCAACTCCAAAAATGGATTGATACGGGCTATTTGGATAGCAGCAGTATGCCCCCCAACATCACTACGGTAATAAATTGGGAAGATCCAGCACAGGACCTGGAACTTAGGGTTCGATCCTATTTCGATATAAATTGTGCCCATTGCCATGTAGACGGTGGTCATTGTGGCGCCCGTGAATTAAGATTTCCCTTCTCCGAAAATGCCAATCATAACAATGTAGGGATTTGTACTATTCCAGATGAGCCCATACCCAATTTAGATGACACTACCTTAGTAGTGCCGGGGGATGCCGAAAGTTCTATCCTGTTCTATAGAGTGTCTACAACCTTAGAAGAATATAGGATGCCATTAGTTGGAAGAACTTTGGTGCATGCTGAATTTGCAGGACTTCTTGAAGAATGGATCAATTCGTTAACAGATATCTGTGATTAACCAATTAAAATCGATTATTATGAAAAAACTAACTTTACTCGCGTGCCTATCCTTGGGAATGATTTCCTTTGGTCAGGTTTCCTTCTCTTCGGTGCCTATCGGGACAACGCATTCCGACAGGGCTGCCGTTGATATGAACGGTGATTTTTTGGATGACATCGTTTCGGTTGCCACTAGCAGCATTCAAATTTTCTACCAACAAAACGATGGTACTTTTGTGGAAACCACCATTTTTACGAGCCCTGCCGATAATACTCCCTCTTGGAGCATGGCGGTAGGGGATTACGATGGAAACGGCTTTAACGACCTACTTTACGGAGGTGGAAATGGTGTTACCTTCATGAGGGCCAATTCCAGCGGTACAGCTTATACCGAAGTTTCTTTTCCAGAGTTTGTTTTTTCGCAGCGATCTAACTTTGTAGACATCAACAATGACGGTGCTTTGGATGCCTTTGTTTGCCACGATGTGGAACCCAATGTGTATTACATCAACGATGGGGATGGAAATCTTACCTTCCATCAAGGGGGTATCGGCGATTATCCAACCGGAGGTCATTATGGCTCTGTTTGGATCGACTACGATAACGATGGCGACATGGATATGTTTAATGCCAAATGCAATGTTGGAGGCGACCTCAACGAAAGAAGTGAAAACGAGCTTCACAACAACGATGGTACCGGAGTCTTTACAGAAGTTGGTGCTGAGGCTGGCTTGGAAGATCAAATGCAAACCTGGTCTTCTGCATGGGCCGATTACGACAATGATGGCGATATGGATGTTTTTGTGGGAAGCAGTACCAATGGTGCGCCTCACAAACTAAATATCAATAATGGGGATGGTACTTTTACCGATATTAGTGCTTCCACAGGAATCAATGCCATGGCCGCCACCGGTATCGAAAATTGTACCTACGATTTCAATAATGATGGCTATGCCGACATTGCCTCGAACGGAAATATTTTATTGAATAATGGTGATCTAACTTTTACCTTGCTAAACAATGTGCTGCCAAGCAATAATGGATGCTTCGGCGATTTGAACAACGACGGGTTTCTTGATTCCTTCACTGGAAGTCATATCTATTACAATGATGCAAACACCAACCACTGGATAACCATTAATACCATAGGAGTAGAAAGCAACCGAAATGGTATTGGCGCCCGAATTGAAGCAACCTCTGCCTTAGGTACTCAAATTAGGGAAGTACGAAGCGGGGAAGGATTCCGATTGATGAGTACCCTCAATACCCATTTTGGTTTTGGAGAAGACACGGTCATTACCTCCATTGTCATCAAATGGCCTTCCGGGACTGTGGACACCTTGGAAGATGTTGCCGTGGACCAAGTAATTTCGGTTGAAGAAGGTTCTACCATCCTAGGCCTGGAAGACCACTTGGTGGATACCCTCATTCTTTATCCCAATCCAACCGATAGCGTTCTTAACCTTTCGAGCCTTTCGGGTTTTGACACGCCGCAATTTGCAGTTTTTGACCTTCAAGGAAGAAAAGTCATTAACAATTCAAAAGCCTCCAAAAGTATTGATGTTTCAACGCTTTCCCAAGGCACCTATATTTTGAAACTTTTTGATGCTTCCAAAACCCAAACCCAAAAATTTGTCAAGCGTTAATTGGCCCGTTTGATCATTGTGACCCTATTAAAACACCACCTCAACAAGGTGGTGTTTTTTTTAGTATCTTTAAATAGACACTTAAAACACTACCGGCCATGAACGCAACCTTTACCAAAATCCTTAGTTTCGTATTAGCCTTGATTCTTATTTTCTTCGGATTGAATAAATTCATTCAATTCGATTTCATCCCCCTTCCCCAAATCCCTGAGGAGGCTTCAAGCTTTATGAGCTCTCTCTCAGCCACTGGATACGTGCTTCCCATTGTAGGCGCTTTCGAAATTTTTATTGGGATGTTATTACTGCTTAGGAAGTGGGTCCCTTTTGCACTTTTGTTATTGGCCCCAATCTCCCTTAATGTTTTGCTATTTCACATATTTCTGAATCTTTCGGGCATTTTACCCGCAATCATTACCATTGCCATCAACACCGTCCTTATTTACAAATACTGGAAAGCCTACAAGCCTTTATTTCAGTAAGTTTAAAGAGCTTATAATTATTCCAATCGGCTTGATTTTATTACATTTGTTAGAGAAAACCATGCAAATGAAATACATCCTCCTTGCCCCGATTGCAGGACTGCTTTTAGGCTGTAACCAGCAACCAGAAAAAACCGCGATTCCTTTGAATTATCCCGTTACCAAAAAAGTAGACACCACAGACACATACTTTGGTGTTGACGTCCCAGATCCATACCGTTGGCTTGAAGACGACCAAAGTGAAGAAACCAAAGCCTGGGTAAAGGCTGAAAATAAAGTAACCTTCGGATATTTGGATTCCATCCCCTATCGCAACCAATTGAAGGAGCGGCTCAGCGCCATCTGGAACTATGAAAAAGTTGGTGCTCCTTTCAAAGAGGGCCCTTATACTTATTTTTACAAAAATGATGGCCTACAGAACCAATTTGTTGTTTACCGATATAAAACAGGGGAAGGCCCTTCAACTGCAGAAGTTTTTTTAGATCCCAACAAATTTAAGGATGATGGGACCATCTCACTGGGGGGGCTTACCTTCTCAAAAAACGGGTCATTGGCTTGTTACAGCATCTCCGAAGGGGGTAGCGATTGGAGAAAAGTGCTTGTCATGAATGCCGAGACCAAGGAAATCATAGAAGATACCTTGATCGATGTAAAATTTAGTGGCCTATCTTGGAAAGGTAACGAAGGGTTTTATTATTCCAGCTATGACAAACCGGAAGGAAGCGAACTTTCTTCGAAGACCGATCAGCACAAACTTTACTTCCACAAACTGGGAACCCCACAAAAGAATGATGCTTTGGTGTTTGGCGGTACTTCTGACCAAAAACACCGGTATGTTGGGGGCTATGTTACCGAAGATGATAAATACCTCTTGGTCACGGCAAGTGTTTCTACTACGGGCAACAAACTGTTTATTAAAGACTTGGAAAACCCCGATGGTGCTTTTGTAACCATCCTAGACGATACGGATAGCGATACTTATGTCATTGAAAATGAAGGTTCCACATTGTTTCTCACGACCAATAGGAATGCCCCAAACCGAAAAATCGTAAAAGTTGATGCCGCTGATCCGCGTCCCGAAAATTGGGTTGATCTGATTCCTGAAACGGAACACGTTTTAACTCCTTCCAGTGGTGGTAAATATCTATTTGCTGAATATATGGTAGATGCTATCTCCAAAGTGTTTCAATACGATTTTAATGGAAAATTAATTCGTGAAATCGAGCTTCCAGGTGTGGGGAGTGTAGGAGGATTTGGTGCTAAAAAGGATGAATCGGAAACCTATTATTCCTTTACCAATTATATTACTCCCGGAAGTATTTATCATTACGATATGGAAACTGGGAAATCTACGCTCTATAGAAAACCAAAAATCGATTTCAACCCAGACAACTACGAAAGCAACCAGGTATTTTATACCTCTAAGGATGGCACCAAAGTACCAATGATCATCACACACAAAAAAGGGTTGAAGTTGGATGGGAAAAATCCAACCATTCTTTATGGTTACGGTGGGTTCAACATTAGCCTCACGCCCAGTTTTAGCATTACGAATGCTGTTTGGATGGAACAGGGCGGTATTTATGCCGTACCTAATTTGCGTGGAGGTGGCGAATATGGTGAGGAATGGCACAAAGCTGGAACGAAAATGGATAAACAAAATGTGTTTGACGACTTCATTGCGGCTGCAGAATACCTAATTGACAACCATTACACTTCCAAAGAATATCTTGCACTGCGCGGAGGGTCTAACGGAGGATTGTTGGTGGGTGCTGTTATGACACAACGCCCCGATTTGATGCAAGTGGTCCTTCCTGCCGTGGGCGTTATGGACATGCTTCGATACCATACCTTCACGGCCGGTGCAGGCTGGGGGTATGATTATGGAACTGCCGAAGACAGCAAGGAAATGTTTGAATACCTAAAAGGGTACTCTCCGGTTCACAATGTAAAGGCGGGAATCTCTTATCCTGCCACGCTAATTACCACGGGCGATCATGATGACCGAGTGGTTCCTGCACATAGCTTTAAATTTGCTGCAGAACTCCAAGAAAAGCAAGCCGGAAGCAACCCTGTTTTGATACGCATTGAGACTGATGCTGGCCATGGGGCAGGAACTCCTGTAAGTAAGACCATTGAACAATATGCCGATATTTTTGGATTTACCCTCTTCAATATGGGTTACAAAGTTCTTCCCAAGAAAATCCATGAGGGGGTCAAAGATTAAAACGGAATAACTATCATACCCAAATACAATCGCATTTTTGAGCCTTTCCATTTTTTGATTTTATTAGATGTTACGAGTACGTATTGATTCCTTTTCCTACACCGATGCGAAAATCCTCCAAAACATCCATTTTCAATTAAATAAGGGAGAGCATCTAGCCGTACTGGGGGAAAGCGGTTGCGGAAAATCAACCTTATTGCACCTTATTTATGGCCTGTTGGATCTAACGGAGGGTACTTTGTTTTGGGAAAATAGACAGTTATTAGGCCCAAAACACAACCTAGTGCCCGGAGAAGATTTCATGAAGCTGGTCGCTCAGGAATTCAATATAATGCCCTACACCACAGTTGCTGAAAACATTGCCACATACCTTCCTCGTTTAAACACAAAGAAGGACAAGGAAAGGATAGAGGAATTACTGGATGTGGTAGACCTGAATGCCTTTGCCCACATTAAAGTGAAAGACCTAAGTGGAGGCCAGAAGCAAAGGGTGGCACTTGCAAAAGCGCTGGCCAAAGAGCCCGAATTATTGCTTTTGGATGAGCCCTTCAGTCACATTGATACCTTTCGGAAAAACAAACTCCGCCGCACGCTTTATAAATACCTAAAAGAAAGGAACATTGCTTGTATTACTGCAACACATGATGCGGAAGAAGCTCTTGCTTTCTCTGATTTGATGTTGATACTAAACCAAGGTAAAATAGAAAAACTAGGGAGGCCAGCAGCTGTGTTTAGCCATTTGGAAACTCAATACCAAGCTAGTTTTTTTGGGGATGTATCATTCATTCCAAGTGGAGTCATTGATGCTAAAACTCACTATTTACTGCCACACCAACTGAAAATAACAGAAATAGCAACTCCTTTAAATGTTACGGTCGTAAGGAGCTATTTCAAGGGCAGTCATTATTTAATTGAAGCCACATTGGGGTCGCATCCTGTGTTTTTCAATCATTCAAAAGCCTTATCTTCGGGCTATTCTTATTTCCTTACATTCAGCTTTTAATGACTTTAAAAAAATTACATCCCCTTGCTCCCTCACGATTGGTTTTTGCCATAGTACTCACTCTCCTTTCCGTATATTTATTTTTTTCGGGGACGCTCTTTGGGGTTGTTTTGCTGGGAGCAGCTTTAAAGCTGGCCCTACAGGATGGAATTGAAATCGATTTGGATGGAAAAAGATATCGCAAGTTATACGCCATCTTTGAAATTCCCTTCGGAACCTGGAAGCCGATGCCTCAGATAGAATACCTTTCCGTATTTAAAACCAAAAAGAAAAGCCGTTCTAGGGTTATTGCTGCTGAAGCCAGTCTCGACTTCACAGTATATAAATTAAACCTCTTTTATGACACCAACAAACACATTGAGGCCTATGTAGCCGATTCGAAAGAGGACGCTTTTGAAAAGGCAAAACACATTGCTACCGTTTTGGATGTCGAAATTCACGATGCAACGGAATAATAGATCCTACAACCAACGGAGTTCTTTATTGGCCCTGTAAAATCTGGTTATTGCAGATTAAAATTCTTAACTTTATTAGTCGTTTTTTAAGTCCACTCATTATGAAGAAACTTTTTTTGCTAATGCTAATTTTGGGCATCGGCTGCACCCCTAAAGATCCCCAAGTCATGCACTCATCCAACAACAACCCTTACGCTAAGAAAGTAGATTCCCTGCTTGCTTTGATGACACTGGAAGAAAAAATAGGGCAAATGAACCAGTACAATGGCTTTTGGGACGTAACGGGGCCTTCCCCAAACGAAGGAGATGCGGCAAAAAAATACGATAACTTACGAAAAGGGTGGGTGGGCTCCATGCTCAACGTACGTGGTGTCGCAGAGGTGCGCAAAGTGCAGAAAATTGCTGTGGAAGAGTCCCGGCTAGGCATACCCCTTATCTTTGGTTATGATGTGATCCATGGCTATAAAACCATCAGCCCCATTCCTCTGGCCGAAACAGCCAGTTGGGATTTGGAGGCCATTCAAAATTCTGCCCAAGTAGCCGCAACCGAAGCTGCCGCTGCAGGTATCAATTGGACTTTTGCACCAATGGTAGATGTTACTCGGGATGCTCGTTGGGGGCGCGTTATGGAAGGTGCTGGTGAAGATCCTTATTTGGGAAGCCTTGTTGCTAAAGCTCGTGTTAAAGGATTTCAGGGCGATGATCTCTCAGCAACCAATACCATCGCCGCCTGTGCCAAACATTTTGCCGGCTATGGTTTCTCTGAAGCTGGAAAGGATTACAATACCGTCGATATTGGTACCAATACCCTCTACAATATGGTATTCCCTCCTTTTGAAGCATGTGTAGAGGCCGATGTAAAAACGTTTATGAACAGCTTTAACCAACTAAACGGTGTGCCGGCAACTGGAAATCTGTTCTTGCAAAGGGATATCCTAAAAGAACTCTGGGATTTCCAGGGGTTTGTCGTATCCGACTGGGGTTCTATTGGCGAGATGATCTCCCACGGATTTGCTTCAGACGGTTCAGAAGCAGCTCGTTTGGCCGTTTTGGCAGGTTCCGATATGGACATGGAGTCCTATCTGTATATAAAACACTTGAAAGATTTGGTCGATTCCAAAGCCGTCTCCGAATCGCTAATTGACGATGCCGTTAGACGGATACTTTTGGTGAAATATGAATTGGGTTTGTTTGAGGATCCCTACCGCTATTGTGACGAAGTATTGGAAGCAACTGTAATCGATTCGAAAGCGCATCATGAGACTGTCTTGGACATGGCCAAAAAATCCATTGTTTTATTGAAAAACGACCGTCAAATGCTTCCCCTAGCAAAAGACGGACAAAAAATTGCGCTTATAGGGGCACTTGCTGCCGATAAAGACAGCCCCTTGGGCAGTTGGAGAATTGCTGGGGAGGCCAATACTGCCGTTTCGGTTTTGGAAGGGTTGCAAGTCTATACCGGAAACAAACTAACTTATGCAAAAGGAGCCGATGTAACCGTTGGGGAAACCTCCTTTGTGATGGAATCAAAAATCAATACCAGCGATACCAGTGGCTTTGCAGAGGCCATCAAAGCAGCCCGTAACGCCGATAAAGTGGTGTTGGTGTTGGGAGAAAATGGATTTCAAACAGGAGAAGGTCGTAGCAGAACCCGCCTTGATCTGCCCGGGGTGCAACAACAATTATTGGAGGCCGTTTTTAATGTCAATCCCAACGTAATATTGGTACTCAACAATGGGCGTCCTCTTGCCATTCCGTGGGCAGCTGAGCACATCCCAGCGATTGTCGAAGCTTGGCAATTAGGAAGTGAAGCTGGCCATGCCATCGCACAGGTTTTATATGGCGATTACAATCCAAGCGGAAAATTGCCAATGAGTTTTCCAAGAAACGTGGGGCAGGTTCCTATTTATTACAACCACCAAATGACGGGCAGGAACACCGAACCGGTACCTGGTTTGGTTTTTTGGACCCACTACAGCGATGAAGCCAATACTCCCCTTTTTCCATTTGGCCATGGATTAAGCTATACTACTTTTGAATACAGCCCTATCACTTTGTTAGATGACTTTGCTTCTAAAGGATCCATCACCCTTCAAACAACTGTAACTAACATTGGAAATTATGATGGAAAAGAAATCGTACAGCTTTATATTCACGATTTGTTTGGAAGTGTTGCAAGACCGGTTAAGGAACTTAAAGGCATGCAGCTGATTGCGCTTCCAAAAGGAGTGAGTAAAACGGTCACATTTCAATTAACCCATAAGGAATTGGGATACTACACCAACGAAGGGAAATGGTTGGTAGAAAAGGGCGCTTTTGATTTTTATGTGGGTGGAAGCTCGGCTACGACCAATAAGATCACATACGAATTAAAGTAGGCATCAATCGACGGCCTTCACCAAATGCTTCTTTTCATTGAAATGAAAGTGCGCTCCTTTCTTCAATCCCCGAAGGGTTTGCCCAATAGGAGAGTTTAATGCCACACACAAGTAGGTTTTGCCCCCCACTTCGACCGGGCCAATGGATAAACAAATAAAATAGGTAGCCTGCTCTGTTTCGACCAAACTTCCCAAACGAACATAATCTGCCTCAGACTTTAGCTCCATTCTATTGAGGATATCCTTTAATACGTTGACTTCGCTTAATTGTTTCATCGCATTTTCCTTGTCTATTTGCAACATTGCGCGACTGTTGTCAAAATCATCCTCTCCCGACGATGACGTAGTTTCAGCAAGAGATTCGTCAATATCGGCAATCGTTTGTTTTATTTTTAGATAGCGGGTATCTACCTTTTCCAGGCATACCAGATACAAGGCCTCTTTAATTTCCGGTACCGTCATGGGTTTTTGGTTTTAGGGTAAATGTACCATAATATCGCATTTGTTGTATCACCCATTGCTTTCTATTTTCCAAATAGTTGCTTCGTGGCGTGGCTGTATATTTTCGGGGGTTCGGGAGGATTACCGCCAGCGAAGCCGCTTCATACCTGTTAAGATTTTTTGCCTTTTTGTGAAACCAGTACTGTGCAGCGGCTTCTGCCCCGAATACGCCATTGCCCATTTCAATACTGTTTAAGTATACCTCCAAAATTCGCTCCTTAGGCCAAAGCAACTCTATCAAAAAGGTAAAGTAAGTCTCTAAACCCTTTCTGAACCAGCTTCGCCCTGGCCATAAAAAAATATTTTTTGCAGTTTGTTGGGAAATGGTGCTTCCGCCTTTTAGGCGATTCCCCTTTTTATTGTTTTTGTATGCTTTTTCAATGGCATTGAAGTCGAAACCATGATGATTCACAAAATTTTGATCTTCCGAACATATAACCGCCAACTGTAGTTCTTTGGAGATGGCATCCAAAGCGACCCAATCGTGCTTATTTTCATAATTCTTGTCCGATTCAAAATAACGAATTGCCATAAGCGGCGTATAGGGCACAGGCAACCAGCGGTATAAAAGTACCCAAACAATACTGAGGGCGAAAAACCAAATCGCGCATTTGATGAAAAACCGAAGTGTTTTACGAATCATGTTAAAGGCTCGCTAAATCTGCCAATTCCTTACCTACCAAGCTCCCAATGGCGACACCCATCCCGCCCAGACGTACCCCGCAATATACATTTCGGGTCAACTCCTTTACAATGGGGCTTTTTTGATTTCCAACACCCATGATCCCACTCCACCGTTGTTCGATGGTGAATGTTTTATTGGGAAGAATCGTAGTGCGGAGCAACGCTTCTAATTGTTCCTGGATGTGCTGGGTTACTTGCATTTGCGTGGTGGTTTCTCCAGAAAAATCAAGATTACGTCCCCCTCCCAACAAAATTCGATTGCCTACATTCCGAAAATAATAATAACCCCTGTCTAAGTGAAACGTTCCCTTGATGGAGGCATTTTCGATGGGGCTCGTGATCAAAACTTGAGCCCTGGCAGGGACTATATTTTCTTTGGAGATAAGATCGTTTGCAAACCCGTTGGTTGCAATCAACAGTTTTTGCGTATAAATTTCACCAAAATTGACAAAATTTAACTGAATTTGATTGTTTTTAGGTAAATATGACTCTATTTTAAAGGAATTTAGGATAAAAATGTTCGATTTTAGACATTTTTGAATGAGGCTTTGCATCATTTTTCCTGTGTCCAATTGTCCTTCAAATTGATTAAAAATGACTTGTTTTCGTATGTTTTTGAATGAAAATGGATCGTTTTTAATTAAAAATGGCGATTTTCCATTAAAAATCGTTTCTTTCAACAAATTATTTACACCTTCCAACTTTTCCATACATTCTTCAAACAACGCTTCATCATTCAGTGGAAACAATTCGTAGCCACCGTTTTCCTGATAATCGATGGTATGATCCCCCAAAATTTCACGAAGTAATTTCAGTCCAAAAACTCTTTTTCGAACCAATTCGATTACTGCTTCTTCACTATGGGATTTCAAATCGTCCAAGATTTCCGAAACACTCCCAAAGCATGCAAAACCGGCATTTTTGGTACTTGCTCCATTGGGCAATAGACCCCTTTCAAAAATTACGATCTTCGAATTTGGAAAACGGTTACGAAGTGACAAGGCACAGGTAAGTCCCACGATACCGCTTCCAACAATGGCAAAATCGATTTCGTTAAACCAGGTTTCCCGTTCCCAAAAGGATAAGTTCATTTTGTGCAAATTAAAAACCCATTTCAAAGATAATTTGAAATGGGCCTAATCCATATAATTTTAGGTCGTAAATATCTTTTTATTCCTCTTCAGGTGCTTTCATCTCCCAGGTATTCATGAACGCTGTGGTATAATTTCCTGCTACGTAGGCTGGGTCGTCCATTAGCTGTCTGTGGAAAGGAATCGTGGTTTTAATGCCTTCAATAACGAACTCATCCAGTGCCCGTTTCATTTTGTTGATGGCCTCATCCCTGGTCTGCGCCGTGGTGATAAGTTTAGCAATCATAGAATCGTAGTTGGGAGGAATCACATAACCGGCATACACATGAGTGTCCAGTCTAACCCCATGTCCGCCCGGGGCATGGAGTGTAGTGATTTTCCCTGGTGATGGCCGGAACCCATTATAGGGATCCTCAGCATTAATCCGACACTCGATGGAATGTAATTGTGGCAAATAGTTTTTACCGGAAATTGGGACCCCTGCAGCTACTAAAATTTGCTCACGGATTAAATCGTGGTCCACAACCTGTTCCGTAATAGGATGCTCTACTTGAATCCGGGTATTCATCTCCATAAAGTAGAAATTGCGGTCTTTGTCGACCAAAAATTCTACGGTTCCTGCCCCTTCATAGCTGATGAATTCGGCAGCCTTCACCGCAGCTTTCCCCATATCTTCCCGTAATTTCTTGGTCATGAATGGGCTGGGGGTTTCCTCCGTAAGTTTTTGATGCCGGCGTTGAATGGAACAATCGCGTTCACTTAAATGACAGGCTTTTCCAGTATTGTCTCCCACAATTTGAATTTCAATATGCCTTGGTTCTTCGATGAGTTTTTCCATGTACATATCGTCATTCCCAAAAGCCGCTTTGCTTTCCTTTCTTGCCGATTCCCATGCAGCTTCAAGATCCACTTCCTTCCAAACGGCCCGCATTCCTTTTCCGCCGCCACCTGCACTGGCTTTTAACATTACTGGATATCCTACTTCCTTGGCAAGTTTTTTACACGTTTCAAAATCTGGGATTACGCCCTCACTGCCTGGCACACAGGGTACACCAGCTGCTTTCATTGTTGCTTTTGCGGTGGCCTTATCCCCCATTTTTTCGATCATTTCGGCAGAAGCCCCTATAAACTTTATGCCATGCTCTTCACAAATTTTTGAGAACTTGGCATTTTCGGAGAGGAATCCATAGCCAGGATGTATTGCATCGGCGTTAGTGATCTCAGCAGCTGCAATGATGTTGGACATTTTCAAATAACTCTCACTGCTAGCTGGTGGGCCAATACAAACTGCTTCATCGGCAAAACGCACATGGAGGCTTTCGGCATCTGCTGTGGAATAGACTGCAACAGTTTTGATTCCCATCTCTTTGCAGGTTCGAATAACCCGCAAAGCAATCTCTCCTCGATTGGCTATCAATATCTTTTTGAACATAATTTAGTACAATTAAGATTTATAAGTGTTTCTTCCGAAGGATTCCCTAAGAGGGGTCAATTAAGAAAAGTGGTTGGTCAAACTCAACCGGCGAAGAGTCGTCCAACAAGACCTTGACTATCTTTCCGGAAACCTCACTTTCAATCTCATTGAAAAGTTTCATGGCCTCGATAACACATAATACGTCTCCAGCAGATACAGAATCACCTACTTCAACAAAAGCAGCTTTGTCTGGAGAAGGTTTTCTGTAAAAAGTTCCAATGATAGGAGACTTAACGGTTATGTATTTTGAACTGTCATCAGCAGGAGCAGCAGTGGTTTCCTTGGCTGATGGAGCCACAGGGGCGTCGGTTGGAGGTTGGGAAACAACTTGTTGTGTCGCTACTGGCATAGCTGGCAATTGTTGAATGTATGTGGTTTCACTTTTTTCGTGATCGGAACCGGTTTTAATAGTGATCTTCACGTCCTCTGTTTCCAGTTTTACTTCACTGGCGCCAGATTTCGCAACAAACTTGATGAGATTTTGAATGTCCTTTAAGTCCATAATTGCATGTCGTTTTAGTGGTCGTTAATTAGAATTATATGCCCATTTAAGGTAGACGGCCCCCCAGGTGAATCCACCTCCAAAAGCGGCAAAAACGAGATTGTCCCCTTTTTTGAGCTGCTGCTCGTAATCTGCCAGGCAAAGCGGTAAGGTGGCTGAGGTGGTATTTCCGTATTTGTGGATGTTCATCATCACTTTTTCATCGGGCAAACCCATTCTGTTAGCCGCGGCATCTATGATTCGTTTGTTGGCTTGATGTGGAACCAACCATGCTACATCTTCACTGGTAAGATGGTTTTGGTCCATTACTTTGGCACACACATCGGCCATATTGGAAACCGCAAATTTAAAAACCGTCTTTCCGTCTTGGAAAACATAGTGCTGTTTGTTCGCAACGGTTTCCTGAGATGCTGGAAGCAACGAGCCTCCTGCATCGATTTTTAGGTGTTCACGGCCTATCCCGTCTGATCGGAGGTACTCGTCCAGGACACCATACCCTTCTTCACTGGGTTCGAAAAGCACCGCTCCGCCACCATCTCCAAAAATAATGCAGGTAGTCCGGTCTTCGTAATCGATGATCGACGACATTTTATCTGCGCCTAATAACAGTACTTTCTTGTATTTACCCGATTCAATATAGCGCGCAGCCGTAGACATGCCATAAAGAAAGCTTGAGCATGCGGCTACAAGATCGAAGGAAAATGCATTGGTGGCGCCAATCTTACTTGCAACATAAACTCCTGTTGCGGCAACGGGCATATCGGGAGTGG
>DJVA01000066.1 GCA_002440705.1 Flavobacteriaceae bacterium UBA6268
GCAACGGGCATATCGGGAGTGGCCGTGGCCATGATGACCATGTCTATTTCCTTAGGATCTAAGTTTCTTTTACGGATTAAATCTTCGGCGGCTTTGATAGCAAGAAAAGAAGTTCCCTTGTCCTTATCTTTCAAGATTCGTCGTTCTTTAATACCAGTTCGGGCGGTAATCCATTCATCATTGGTGTCTACCATGGTTTCCAGAATCTGGTTGGTGAGGACATAGTCTGGAACATATCCTCCCACAGCGGTGATAGCTGCTGTGATTTTTGTCATAAGAAGTTGAATTTAAATTCGCCAATTGGCGCAAAACCTTCAAATAGGAGTGAAAAGTACTAATTTTTCGTCAAAATTTGACTAAAACCCGCTTGTTTTTGCGTTTTTGGGCAAAAAACAAAAAACCCTCACATCAAACCTGAAATGAGAGTTTTTAAAACTTTATGGAGGAAAATTATGCCTCTACTTCTTCGGGTGCATCAATGACCACCTGGCCTTTGTAATACAATTTTCCTTCATGCCAGTGGGCCCTGTGGTACAAGTGGGCTTCACCAGTTGTAGGATCGGTTGCGATTTGAGGGACCGTCGCTTTGTAATGGGTTCTGCGTTTGTCCCTTCTAGTTTTTGATACTTTGCGTTTAGGATGTGCCATGGCTCATTCTTGTTTATCCGTTAATAGTTTTTTTAAGTTATCCCAACGGGGATCGATTTCATCTTCATCAGATTTTACAGATTCCTTGGGTTTCAGTTCTTCAAGTTTCTTGAGTATGTCCGATTTTAGGCTGCCATCCAATACCCCCGGATGCACCCTTTTGGCCGGCATGGCCAAAACTATGGATTCATAGACGTATTGCTGGATATTTACTTGGTGACTTCCGTGGGGAAGAATCAGCAAGTCTTCATTCTCATCATTATAATCTTCCCCAAATTTTACAACAAAATCATAACTTCCCTTTACCGGTTGGTCGTAGGGTTCGTTGGTTAGATCACAATTTATGTTGATGGTCCCGGAGAAATTCAATGAAAATTCCAACATGGTTGTTTTCTTATTCAAAACGACTTCCAGTTTTACGTGGACATCATTGAACTCATCATACTCAAAATGTTCAAAGAACGGTTTTTCTATTTCAAAATCATAGATGTGTTCTCCTAATTTCAATCCCGAAAAAGAGATTGTGTATGCTTTCAATTCCTTCATGATCACATCAATATTTCAGATAGTGCCTTTAAAAAAAGGCGGTGGCAAAGATAAGAAATTATTTTATTTGCCCGAGCTTATTGTGAATTCTTTTTAAACCCACCCTTCCTATGGGAAACAGCCAATGGATTTTGGGCGTATTCTAGGTAGGTGCTTCTGTTCCTAAAAATATTCAATGCTGCAAATACTGCTTCTTTAAAAGAGGCTTCACTGGCTTTATTTTTGCCTGCAACTTCATATGCCGTTCCGTGGTCGGGGGAAGTCCTGATTTTGCCAAGCCCTGCCGTATAATTGACTCCTTGTCCAAATGCCAAAGTCTTAAATGGAATAAGGCCTTGGTCGTGATAGGATGCAATGACGGCATCGAAGTTTTTGTAGTTTTCCGAACCAAAAAAACTATCGGCCGAATAAGGGCCATAAACCAATTTCCCATTGCTTCGGATCGTGTCCAGGGCTGGCCGCAACACCGTATCGTCTTCGTCCCCAATAACTCCATTGTCTCCGGTATGGGGATTGATTCCCAATACCGCAATTTTTGGCCTTATGATTTCGAAGTCCTGAACCAAGGTTTTGTGAATGGTATTGATTTTCTTCTCGATAAGCTCCCTTGTTATTTTACTTGGAACATCTTTTACGGGAACATGGTCCGTGAGGAGTCCTACTTTCAATTCTTCTGATAGCATCAACATTAAACTATCCCCTTGGAGTTCTTTGGCCAAATAGTCGGTATGGCCTGGGAAATTAAATGTTTTGGATTGAACATTGCTTTTATTGATAGGCGCGGTTACCAAAACGTCAATTTCATCCTTCTTGAGTGCTTCAACAGCCGCTTTGAGCGATTTGATGGCATATTCGCCGGCAAGGGGTTCTTCTTTGCCAAAATGTACTTCGACGGGTTCTTTCCAAACATTCAACACGTTTATCTTTTTGTGCACAACATCCTTTAAGTGGTCAATTCCCTGAAAGCTAAGGTCCATTTCAAACTCCTTCTTATAAAACGACATCAATTTTACGTTCGAAAAAATAACGGGGGTACAAAACTCCAACATCCTGCTATCTTCAAAAGTCCTCAAAATGACTTCGCTTCCAATGCCGTTAAGGTCTCCAATGGAAATACCCAGAATTATTTTTTCATTTTTGCTCATATGCAAATGCTCCTTGTTACTTTTGTTTTACAAATGTAATTAATTGCGTTATGTTTACAGGCATTGTTGAAACGATTGGTGAAATTGTTTCGCTTACCAACGAAGAAGGGAATGTGCATCTTACCATAAAGGCGGATTTTGCTGATGAGCTTCAGGTGGATCAGAGTATTTCGCACAATGGTGTTTGTTTGACCGTGGTCGATGTTGGCCGAAAAACCTATACGGTTACCGCCATATCCGAAACATTGAAAAAAAGCAACTTAGGTACCCTTGAAGTTGGGGACTCGGTAAATCTGGAACGCGGAATGAAGTTGGGCGATCGCTTGGATGGGCATATCGTACAGGGGCATGTAGATCAAACGGGGGTTTGTGAGCAGGTAACCAAAAAAGATGGGAGCTGGGAATATTTATTTCACTTTGATCCCAACTTGGGCAATATAACCGTAGAAAAGGGCTCAATCACCGTCAACGGAGTAAGCCTCACTGTAGTCCAATCTCAGAAAGGAATTTTCAGTGTGGCCATTATTCCGTATACGTATGAGCACACTAATTTTCATTCCATTGAAAAAGGAACGCTGGTAAACTTGGAATTTGATGTGATTGGAAAATACGTAAGGCGACTTACTGAAGGGTACTTTTAGCCCGTTTGTTTTTAAGCACCACATAGATACCCAGCAAAATACCGGCTACAATCAAAATATAAATATTTGTATCGATGGGCAATTGAGGTGTCCTTTGGGGTGGAGGGGGTGGGCCTGATTTAGCAGAACTGGACTGCCCAAGCATATAAAAGCTATTCAATAAGAATAGCATTATGGTTAATATCTTCACGATTTGGGGTCGCATATATAGGGGGCTAAAATATAAATTTTTTTTAAACAACTTGCAAAAAAGCGAAATATCAGCAACTTATTAACCGAAATTTAACCCAAAAATTGTTTCCAGAGCCAAAAAACGGTGTTCTAAATCGATTCCCACATATTCAACAAAAATATCAAAATGAATCCAATGGGCTCCACCCATCGCGATTTTAACACTCTTGTGGTCCCACTTGGGCTCGAACCAAGGACCCCCTGATTATGAGTCAG
>DJVA01000078.1 GCA_002440705.1 Flavobacteriaceae bacterium UBA6268
TCAGAAAGGACGTAAAGCCAATCCATACCAATGATTTATCCTGCACTTGATAGCGTATCAAACGCCATTAAGGAAAAAAAACAGCACAATTTGAGCGTAGCTACAACCTCTTAACAAACACTTGTACAAAGTGCCACCAGGCAACTAAACACGAATTCATACAAATAAAAATCCCTGATAAAAACGTTTTTAGTAATCAAGAATTCAAATTGCAGAAATAGTTATGCTCCAAAGAATATTCGCCACAGACAATTCAAAAACCACTATTATCATCCGTTTGATGGTCGGTGTGGTCTTTCTTTCAGAGGGCATCCAAAAGTTCCTGTTCCCCGTAATCCGGGGGACTGGGCGATTCGAGAAAATTGGGCTTCCGGCACCGGAGTTTCTGGGCAGTTTCGTAGGCACGTTTGAAATCTTATGTGGCACCTTGGTCTTGCTTGGCCTTCTGACAAGGGTGGCTAGTGTTCCGACGCTCATAATCATGTTGGTAGCCATTGCAACCACAAAGTCCGAAATTTTGGCCAACGACGGCTTTTGGATGATGATGCATGGCAGCCGGACCGACTGGGCCATGCTCTTGGGGAGCCTTTTTCTGTTTGTCAAGGGAGGGGGGCATTGGTCCCTGGATTTTAAACTGGTCAAATGGAAACGGAGGTCATAATCATATCCGTGGCGGCATTTTTTACCGCTATCCTCACCTTCTTTTCCGGTTTTGGGCTGGGAACGATCCTTACCCCCGTGTTCATGGTATTCTTTCCTGTGGATCTGGCCATTGGCCTGACCGGGATCGTTCACTTCTTCAATAACGTTTTCAAGCTGGCCCTTATCGGCAAAAAAGCGGACAGGCCCATTTTAGTGCGCTTTGGCATCCCGGCTGTACTGGCCGCCATTGTCGGGGCATGGGTGTTGCTACATATACCGGATGTAAAACCTTTGTTCCAATACAATGCCTTTGGAAAAAGTCTTGAAGTGTATCCCGTGAAGTTTGTCATTTCGATATTGCTTATATTCTTCGCCATTCTCGACCTAATCCCGTTTTTGAACAGGCTCCAATTCGACAAAAGGCAAATGCCCCTCGGGGGAATATTGAGCGGGTTCTTTGGTGGGCTTTCCGGCAATCAGGGTGCCCTGCGCAGTGCTTTTTTGATAAGAGCGGGGCTCACAAAGGAGGAATTCATCGCCACGACGGTAGTGATTTCCTGTTTCGTGGATTTCACCCGGCTCAGCGTATATGCCACCCGTTTCACGAGTTCCGGGCTGGGCGACAACCTGACATTGGTGGTCATTGCCACGCTTTCAGCCATTGCTGGCGCATTTATCGGGAACAGGTTGCTGAAAAAGGTAACCTTGAAATTCGTTCAGACACTGGTAGCCGTAATGCTGATACTGATTTCCGTTGCACTTGGTGCCGGATGGATTTAAGGGGAAACCATTCTCTATATACTTCTTCCGTTAGCGACCAATTTCATTTTAAGGGCGCTACCTTGAAAATATCGGAATTGGCCCGGGAAGAAAAGAACCGGTGACCCCAGCATGTCCGAAAGGTTCTTGATTCCAAAGTGGCTGCGGTGTTGGCTGGGCAACAATTTCCACCATAACATCCTAGGTGCGTATCCATAAAAAAATGGCCTATCCGAATCATCGGATAGGTCATCAAGTAAGGGCTCAGTGCAGAAAGAAAACTCCCGATACCATTGTGTCGGGAGTTCCATCATTTAATTTCGTTTATCGGATAATCGGTGCATATTTCCCCCGGTTTTCCCAAATGGCCCAAAGGTTGATAAGGAAGAAGACCAGTCCCATTCCAACACCGGCCACATCAAGTACCAAGTGATGCACAACGATGCCGACCATTACGGGCAATATTATAATGGCGCCCAATGCCCTGTACTTGGGTATGACAAAGAGAATACCCCCGACTATTTCAACGATTGCCACAAGCGGCAATAACCATTTGATGGTCATAAAAGCTCCCATTACCTGCATCATCTCTTCGGAAAGTTCCGGCATGGGCATATAATTGAAGAATTTGTTGAGTCCCGAATTTACCATCATCAGGGCAAAAAGGATACATACTACGTTAAGGATTTTGTTTTTCATTTTAAATGGTTTGATCAATTGAACAATGAACGATGAAATTACCTATATTTACTTTACAAAAGTCACTACTGAATAAAAAGTAAGGAAGTTACATTTAGGTAAGTAACAATATTTGAATCAAATGGAAAGAGACTCCGACATGGACAAGACCAAATGCAATTCGTACATCAATGCCATGGAGGATGCCCTGTACGTCATCGGGGGCAAATGGAAATTGCGGATCATCATAGCCCTCAAGGAAGGGCACAAACGGTTCAATGATATACAGCGTACCGTAACGGGCATATCTGCCAAGGTACTCTCCTCGGAGCTGAAATCCATGGAGTCCAATGGCCTTGTCACGCGCAATGTGTTGGTTGATGAATTCCCCGTTGTCACGGAATATGTCCTGACCGACTATAGCGACTCGTTGAATGAGATACTCACTGCTCTCATCAAGTGGGGCATCGGCCATAGGGAAAAGATTACCGGTAAGCCCACAATATAGGTATCCTTTCCCTAAAACAGCAAAATGAGGGTAGGCAAGGGTAATACTGATTTTGATGAGTTTGACCCAAAACATCTGAAGCATGTATGAAAAACTACTACAAAAGCCCATTTCAAGATCCCGTTTCTTTCGGAGAATCATCCTGCATTTGGGTATCATATTCCTGATCATAATGGTATCACTGGCAATCGGCATCTGCGGCTTTATGTTCTTTGAGAATATACCTTTCCACAAGGCCTTTCTTAACACAGCCATCCTATTGAGCGGTCTTGGCCTCATTGATAGGCCTATGACACCATCGGGCCATTGGTTCATTGGGATATTTGGTCTGTACTCAGGCCTTGTTTTCCTGGCATCCCTTGGAGTCCTGATGGCCCCGATAATTCACCGCATCGTGCACAAGCTCCATTGGGACGGGGATGCACCATCGGCTCGGTGACCTCTAACCATGAACAAAACAAGACTAGAAGTGTACCAAAAAAAGACCTGCAGCAGCAGAGCCACTGGGTTCATCGAATTGGAATGAAACTGTTAGGTCAAAATCTATAGTAAGCCCGTGGTTAACATGGTTATTTCAGATTTTCCAATCCGAACAAGGCCAATGTATCAATGATGGGCAGGGTCTTCAGACCCAATCCCTGTTTTTGAGTGAAGCTCTTTTTCTGGAATGAAATGAAGGAAAATGTGCTGAACAAAATACCATAGCGGATGTATGATTAAAAAAGAAAGCCTACTCTTGCGAGCAGGCTTTCACATTTGAAGACATTGGCTTCATTAAAGTTCAAATTCCACAATCTGTTCTTCAATCTCCGATTTACGTTGTTCCAAAGTGGTCTGTAAATGCGTTGTTACCAATTTGGTCAGGTTCGAGTTGGTGGTCTTGAATTCCAAGTTACGTGAATCCCTGATGTAAAAAGAGCATGAACCATCCTGATTGTAGTTGAACTTGGTCAACTCGTTCAAGGTTTCCGTAAGCCGTTCACGTTGCGTGGCCAGACCCTTCAATTTTTCGAACTTTTGGATTCGGTCATCCAAATTAACTGTTGGCTGCCCAACCGTTTTAGCCTTTTCAGGGATTACGGTCTTTCCGATAGCTTCTTCGGTCAGCTTTTTTTGGACTTCCTTCTTAACGGTCGCACTTTCTTTTTTTGCCGTTCCGTTCTGTCTTGTTTTTGTTTCCATGATAATGAAATTTTTAGGTTAAACAATATTTGAGCACAGCCCAAACGGAAGGCAAAATTTTGTCTCAAATTTTCAAGTGAAAAATTGGGGGAGACCTTCAGGGGGTCCCGATTTTTAAGCGGACAAATTTGAACGCAAATATTTTGCGACGTTTAATTTTCGGGAGTATTGTATGAATAAAATACCCTCCCCTAATTCTTGTTTAGTGTTCTATTCCGGACAAGAATTATTTTGATATCATACCATCCAATTAATTCGTTCGAGCCATAAAAAATGAATAGAATATCAATTTTAACAGTTAACAGCCTTATGGTTTTAGGGCTGTCCTGCACACAAAAAAAAGAGTCACAAAGCAATGCTTCCCAAAATAAAGAAAAATAGAAACAAAGGAAACCATGGAACAAATTTCAGCAAAAGACTTTAAGACTTTCACCGTAAGTGATAACGTCGAACCATATAGAGTGTCATTCAGGAACCAATGCGCCATGAACGTAGTCGGACATCTGTTTATCTCGAAAAATTTTGACAAGAACCAAAACACCCTGCAATTATAGCGGGCATCCAATTGGGTGCGATAAAAGAGCAGAGTGCAGATGTTTATGCATCTACTTTGGCAGAGCGTGGTTTTGTTACCTTGACCATTGACAATTCCTATTGGGGAGAAAGCGTAAGCGACGTCCGTAACGCCATTTTACCCAATATGGGCGCGGTTATGCGAAACGGTTATGGCAAATCATGCACTGTTGAACAGCAAAAAGAGGTAATGACCAAAGTTTCAGAACAACGTTACGAAGAATACACCACAGGTGATGAGATAATGCAAAATTATATGCCTACTGAACTGCCAAAAATTTCACATTGCAAATATAGCTGAATTTTTATGCAACTGGGTTGCAAAAAATAATATCACATTATTTTTTGATTCAAGTACTAGCACTCAAATTCTGATTAAAACATTTTACCAATATCTCATAAAGCTCGGGATGTTTCTTTTTAAGTAAATCTGGACGCTCAAAAAAATATTCTGAAGCTACCGCTAAAAATTCTGCTTGATTTGTGCCTCCATACTTACGAATGTCGGAATGGTTATCATTTATCGCTTCCATTTCCTTATGGATTAAATTTAACCACGGTATGGCATATTGATGCTCTAATAATCGCTCTGGTACACCATCTGTTCTATCATCCAACTTATCAATAAGATGTATAAATTCGTGTATGCCTGTATTACTTTTATCGGTTGTGTTTTTAAAGCCGTGATACAATGCTTTTTTGGATAGAATCATTTGCTTTTCAAATCGTCCGTTCCCGACAATTCCACCAATGTTGCGTGATTTATCCCTATTGCCAAATTGCATATCCTCATTAAAATTATCAGGGTATAAGAGGATTCCGCTTAAATTGGTGTAATGCCATTCTTTAAAGCCAAAAACAGGAATTACGGCACTTGCAGCGATTAAAATTTTATCAAGCTCTTCCAGTTCTAATTTCATGCCGTCAATATACACTTCGCTTAAAAATTGCATCATTCGCTGTTGAAACCCCTGTTGTTTTTTCTTTGAAAGATTACGATAATAGAGTACGTTCTCTAACAGCAACTCGTGCCAATGTTCTGGAAAGGGTTTAACCTTTCGTCGCCTTGCTATTCTGTAAAAATGAATCGCAAATAGAATAATCACAACCGAAATTAAAATATAAACCATATTATACCGAGGTATTAATCTACTGGTTCCGCTTTAAAGCCTACTTTTTGCAATGTAGCCTTTACATCTTCTTCTGAAGCGCCATCGCTTTCAATGGTTAAAATTTTATCAGGATTAGTGGTATCCACTTCCCAACTTTCCACACCTTCTTGCTTGTTTAAAAAGGGGGTTACTTTAGAGACGCAACCACCACAATTGATATTTGTTTTAAATTTTAAAGTTTTCATTGTAATTGAATTTATAATTAATATTAAAGTTTTACTCGTTTCAATCTTAGGCTATTCGCGACTACAGAAACGCTACTGAATGCCATTGCCATTCCTGCTATCATTGGGTCCAATAAGAATCCATTTACGGGATACAAAACGCCTGCTGCAATTGGAATACCAATGAGATTATAAATGAATGCCCAAAATAGATTCTGACGGATACCCAAAACAGTTTTCTTTGATAGTTCCAACGCCTTGGGAATGGATTGCAAATCTGACGTTATCAATGTCATTTTCGCAACGTCCATTGCTATGTCCGAACCTTTACCCATTGCAATACTTACATTGGCCTGTGCCAATGCGTGGGAATCATTGATGCCATCACCAACCATAGCTACTATTTTACCATCAGACTGCAATTTTTTCACAAAGGTTGCTTTATCCGAAGGCATCACTTCCCCTTGGAAATTTGCTATTCCCACTTGTTGGGCTACGGCTGATGCTGTCTTATTATTATCACCGGTGAGCATATAGACATCAATGTCCATTTCCTGAAGTGTTGCAATGGCTATTTTTGAAGTTTCCTTTATTTTGTCTGCAATAGCAAGTATCGCCATTACATCTTTTTCATTACCAAAGAATATGACAGTTTTTGCTTGTTCTTCAAGACTTTCTGCTGTTTGCATCAAGGAAGCATCAATTTGAATATTCTTTTCAAGCATTAGTTTATGGTTTCCAATATAGTATTGTGAGCCATTTTCTGTTTTAGCCTGCACACCTTTACCCGTAATACTTTCAAAAGAAGCAATTTCAACTTTTTCAATATTTTCTTCTTTAAAATGATTAACAACTGCTTCTGCCAAGGGGTGTTCCGATTGGGCTTCTATTGCTAACAAGAACTGTTTTAAATCAACCTTATTTTCAAGTGTACCTTTCCAATGTATATCGGTCACCATTGGTTTTCCCTCGGTAATAGTGCCAGTTTTATCAAGGATGATAGCATTAACTTTATGACCGAGTTCTAAACTCTCGGCATCTTTTATAAGGATATTATTTTCGGCACCTTTTCCAATTCCCACCATAATAGCAGTAGGTGTAGCCAACCCTAGGGCGCAAGGACAGGCAATGACTAGTACGGCGACAGAAGTCAATAGAGCTTGAGAAAACGCATTATCACCTCCCATAGACATCCAGACGATGAAGGTAACAATGGATATTCCCAATACGATAGGAACAAATATTCCAGCAATTTTATCGACCAATTTTTGTACAGGTGCCTTGCTGCCCTGTGCTTCCTGTACCATTTTTATGATTTGGGAAAGCAGGGTTTCGCCACCTACTTTTTCTGCAGTAAATTGAAAACTACCTTTTTGGTTGACGGTGCCAGCAAACACCTTCTCTTCTCTGGCCTTTTGTACTGGAACAGGTTCACCCGTAATCATACTTTCGTCTACATATGAACTTCCTTTAATAACTTCCCCATCTACGGGAATCTTTTCTCCAGGGCGGACTAAAATAGTTTGACCTACTTGTACAGCAGAAATAGGAATTTCTTTTTCTTCCCCATTATCAATAACTTTAAGCGTTTTAGGTTGTAATCCCATTAATTTTTTAATGGCCGAAGAAGTATTCGATTTGGCCTTTTCTTCCAGTAATTTCCCCAAAGAAATAAAGGTAATAATCACTGTCGCCGCTTCGTAATAAACGTGTGGCTCAATAGCACGATTTAACCAAAATTCCGGAAATAAGGTATTGAACACACTAAACAAAAATGCAATGCCCGTACTTAAAGCCACCAAGGTATCCATATTCGCCTTGCCACGTTTGGCCTGTTTGAAAGCATTGATAAAAAAACTACGCCCAAACCAGAAGAGAATGGGAATAGCCAATACCAAAGAAATCCACTTACCAGGTTCCCATTGCATAAAGAACATTCCAAGTATGAAGATGGGCAGTGTCATAATAGCTGACCAAATGGTACGGTTTTTAATGTCTTGGTAATGCTTTAGCTGAAGCTCTTGTTGTGCTTCCATTGGGTCTTCTGCATCGATAATGATATCATAGCCCACTTCACGCAGTGCGTTCTGAAGTTTCTCTTCAGAAATGGTTTCATCGTAATCGACTAAAACCGAATTGCTAGCAAAATTTACGATGGCCTTGTTTACGCCATCGGTATGGGAAAGAATCGACTCAACACTGCTGGCACAGGCGGCACAGGTCATACCCGTAACAGGAAAGGATTTTTTTATGCCTGTTTTTTGTTCTTTGGGTTTGGTGTCGAATATATTGGTTGCCTCCATTTATTAATCCGTTTTGTATTTCACAAATTTCGGAATAGAACACGGAAAAGCTGTTACATTATTCGCTGAAAGAGTTGTAAAATTTGCTCATTCATTTTCTTTTATTAGTTGGTTTCTAATACCTCTTTAAATTAAATTATTCAATATACCAACTATGCTTTTAAAACATTTTCTCTATGCGCTTTTTTTGTATGTTAACTCCAAGTCATTCTTTGCAATCTGACCGCATTTAAAATAGCTAATAACGCCACCCCAACATCGGCAAAGACAGCTTCCCACATTGTTGCTAAACCACCTGCTCCCAAAATCAGTACAATTACTTTAATACCAAAAGC
>DJVA01000026.1 GCA_002440705.1 Flavobacteriaceae bacterium UBA6268
CCCCGGAGGTGTTACCCTCAACAGTTTTCAAGACTGCCGCAATCGACCACTCTGCCATTCCTCCTTTGCGGGTGCAAATATAGGATGCTTTTTAAAAAAAATAGTGCATGATTTTAAATATTTTCCCGAGCGAAGGGTATAAATCCTAATTTTGTGGCATGGATGCTTGGTACTTTATCCCCTCATTGATTTTGGTTGGATTTGTCGTAGGGTTTATCAATACCATCGCTGGAGGAGGCTCCTTGCTTTCTTTACCCTTATTGATCTTTTTTGGATTGCCCCCAGCAACCGCCAATGGGACCAACAGGGTGGCCATCGTCATTCAAACCTTCATAGCGACCCTAGGGTTTCGCAGCAAGGGTGTCGCTACTTTTCCCTTCAATACCTATGTGGGCATTTCGGCACTTTTTGGTGCTATTATTGGGGCTAAGATTGCAGTGGAAATTGATGAACGGCTTTTCAACAAAATCCTCGCCATCATTATGGGCGTAGTGATGGTGCTTATGTTCATCAAACCCAAAATCAACATCAGCGAACTCAACGAACGGCTGCAGGGAAAATACCTGGCACTGGGAATGGTGGTGTTTTTCATTTTGGGCATTTACGGGGGCTTCATCAATGCAGGGATTGGATTCCTTATCATTTTATACCTGCATTGGGTACATCACATGAGTTTGGTTCGTACCAATGCGACCAAGGTTTTTGTGGTATTTCTGTATTCCATGGCCGCATTGGTCGTCTTTATCCTCAACGACAAAGTCGATTTTATGGTGGGTCTGATCCTGGCCATTGGCAATGCATCCGGGGCGTGGATTTCCAGTAGGCTTTCCGTGAAAAAAGGGGATGGGTTCATTAGGACGTTCTTGATCGTCATGGTTGCCGTGCTGGCTATTAAGTTGTGGTTTTTTGAAGTATAAGGGAATGTTTTGGTGCTATTAGGTCAAACAATCCCTTGAATTTGATTTGCAGCAGTAACTATCCTAAATTTGTAATTCACAAAAAGAATCCATGGAAACCCAACTCCTTGAAAAACTGCGTTGGCGCTATGCCTGTAAAAAGTTTGATGCTTCGAAAAAGCTCTCCCCTCAAAAATTACAGCTTTTGAAGGAAGCCTTCAATCTTACCGCAACCTCGTATGGATTGCAACCCCTAAAAATGATGGTGATTGGCGATGAAGAGCTCAAAGCACAATTAGTACAGCACAGCATGAACCAATTGCAGGTTCGTGATGCGTCACACCTTTTGGTTTTGTGTATTGAGGATGAAGTCAATGAAGCCTTTATCAAAGGACACTTTCAACGGGTAGGGAATATCCGGGACACTTCGCGGAGTATTTTGGAACCTTATGAAAAAGCGCTCATTCATTCCTTCGCCCAAAAAAAGGATGAAGAAATCCGTCATTGGATGATCAACCAGGCCTATTTGGCGTTGGGCAATATGTTGACGGTTTGCGCTGTGGAGGACATCGACGCTTGTCCCATGGAAGGTTTTGAACCAGAACACTACGATCGTATCCTGGGGTTACAGGAGCTGGGTTTGAAATCGGTTTTGGTACTTCCCGTGGGATATCGAGCAGATGACGACTTTTTTGCTACCCTTAAAAAAGTTCGTAGGGGCGTGGAGGATGTCATTATTGAACTATAAAAAAAGGGTCTCGACGAGAGACCCTTTTTAATGGTAGTAATGGGATTTGGAATCTATTCCATTTCCCCAATGTGTTTTTTATAGAACTTAAAGGCTTCGTGAGCGACATCCCTTCCCAGTTGCAAACCTGCAATGTTATCAGATTGGATATGATACCCACCCAAAACCCTTGAAATTCCTGCCATTTCAGCCGTCTTGCTGAAGGTGGGAAACTGCAGGGTAATGGTATCCCCAAGATTATCGGGTTCGGTAAGATAACCCGCCACAAGGGTCACGCTGTCTCCAAATTCGTCACTACCCGTCCAAAGCTTCAAGGCTTCTGAACATCCACCACTGATGGTACTGTGCCCAGAAGTATAACTTGGAAATGGGGGACACAAAAAGGTATCCGGACTGTAGGGTCGCCATTGCTTGCCATCCATATCGATCATGCCCTTGCCGACACCACCCCAAGCTTTGATGACTTGATCTTGATAGTATTTGTGCACTAGGGCGTAAGGTCGTGCCGAATCGTAAAACATTTTGGAATCCCAAGAAGCAATAAAGGCATCCATAGCCACCACTTGATTGTAAAAGAACATTTTAACGTCTTCATCCAAGGTGTGGTTGTCCCTTCGGGCTACGGCTTGGGCAAATTTCAACCAGTGACCGGCTTGCTGTACCGATTGGGGCCCGTCTCGCATAAATTCGACCAACGCCTTTTGTTCGTCGGTCAAGTTGGCCTGCAATTCAATCACTTCTTTTACTTCTTGCTCCATTTGGGGGGAACCCACTTTTGGAGGAGGTCCGGGCCTGAACTGATCGCCCGATTTCAAGGCGATTGGCTTTACTTTATCCCAGAATGGAGTCAGACAAGCGGGAGCAAATTTGCCCCCTTTGCCGTCGGAGAAGTATTTGGGTTGCCAACGGTCGATGTCCACCATTTTGTCCACAGGATTTACAGGCTCGTATCCAACATAATTGAAATAAGCCTCTCCGTTGCTACCTTCTTCTTCACCGTATTGGTTGGCCCCATCATTATGACGGGCTTCAATAACCATTTTAGCGGCAAGGTTTCCAATCCCTTCCGGAGTATTCGGATCCAAGGATTCGTTATTGGGATCCAAGCCCAGTGCGACCATCTTATCGGCCCAAAGCTGCTTGTCCGTAAAATAGTATTCGTTTAGGGCTCTATAGGCAGCATAGCTGATGGCGATCTCCTTATTTTTCAGGGTTTGCTCGTCTTCAGGTCGGCGTTCTACGCCGCTAAGATATACTGGAGTCGCTTTCGCATCGTAACGCGACCAAGCATCAAACATGGAAACGAATATCAACCCCAGATACCTGGAGGTGATGGTAGGTCTTGGTTTGAAACGTTCCGTATCATTGGCAGTACCCAAAATAGCCATTTCACTCCATTGATAGGCAACATTGTCGACCCCCCGAGGCTCTTCTGTAGTCATGGCTTCGGAGTCTTTCTGTTCGTTTGCATTTTTACAACCAATGAGAAGGGTTGCAAAACATACAAACAGTACTAACTTTTTCATTATATGCTTATTTGATTAGGAAGATGGGTCAAAGATATCAATTAAAATGAAAAAGCACTCCTTTGGAGTGCTTGTTTTATGAAGTTGCTACCGCTTTTATTCGATGATACCCCCACAGCTTACCCGAGCTCCTGCATTTCCGCTGGGCTGTGAAGTAAAATCGTCGGCACCCTCATGGACAATGATGGCCTTGCCTAAAACATCTTTATTGGCATCCCCGCAACCAATACACCATTGATCGGTGGTTAGGGTGATACTTCCTTCGCCGTTTTCGTTGGCTTCAAAGTTTCCAATATCCCCTAGGTGGTACCCTCCGGCATCTCCCCATTTTCCATGAGGTTGGAAGGTGGGATTCCAATGGCCCCCAGAAGAGGTTCCATCTTCAGCGGTGCAATCGGCTTTTTCATGTATGTGAATGGCATGTATTCCGGGTTTCAAGCCATAGAGGCGTGCCGTAAAAGTAACTTGACCGTTCTCTTCCACAAAAGAAACCTTTCCCATAGCGGTGCTCCCACTTTTGGACGCCAATTCAAAATCCACTTCCTTCTTCATGGGCATTTCTTCTTTGGTCATCGACTCCGTCATTTCTTCTTGATTTTCTTCCATTTCTTTTTTCTCTTGATTTTTACAGGAGATGAATGCCAAAATGCTCAAGGCAATTACTGAAATTCGCAAATGTTTCATGACTTAATTTTTTAGTTTTTATTAAAGTTAAGGGCTTTTATAAAAAGCCGCAAATTTATCCTTCCTTATTTTCAACCGATTCCTTGCGCCAATCGATTTCCCACCAAAACCCCAATTGAAAGCGATCATAATTGATTCCTGTAAAATGGTTTTTCATATAACCTACCTGTGCGGTGAGTTTGGGAGTGAATTTATATCCGATGGCCCCGTACAATCTATTTTGTCCGAAAATAGGTTCCTGCAAGTTGACAAATAGTTCGTCATAGGCCGATACAAACCATTTTTCCGAAAGGGGGTAGGTCAACCGAAGTAGGTACCGCATACGGTGCTGTGTATCTGAAGCTCCAGAAGGGCTTTTCAGAAAGCGATGCTCCAGACGGTATCGGTGGGTAAGACTGAGATTTCCCAATTTGTTTTTAAGAACGGCTTGTTCAAAAATGCGATGCTCAATAAGTTTTTTTTCACCTGGTATTTCCTCAAAAGTCTGATCGGTTGGGATATAGCCATATCCAAGGGTTGCAGAAGTGTTTTTATCGAAATGGTAATTTACCCCGGTACGCAGTAGCAGTTGGTTAAGGTTCTGCCCAAATTCGTAGGTACGGTACTGAATTTCAGAATGAATGCTCCAATGATCGGCTACCCGGTGGGTGGCAAAAAACATGAACCAAGAACCCAAATGACCTTCTCCACGGTCTTGGGCAACTGCGGGGAAAATGCTGCAGAAAAGCACTAATGGAATGATGAATTTTTTAATCATGCAATGCGGTTAATCCAGTGAAAAAGTTTTGGTTTCCTTAAAGGGTGATAGGGTAAGTGTTTCCATTTTTGATCGGTAATCTGCCCAATCGGTATTGAAAAACATATTGGTTTCCTGAAGGGCACCATTTAAGGCTTCTTTTGCCTGTTGAATGAGGCGTTCTTCCGTAGCAGTCTGGCCATTGGGCCTACTGTTGCTATAGTAACGGGCCGTTCCGATGCGTTCCATCACCGAAGGCTCTGGAGTATCTGTAATGCCCTGGCGTTCGTCTTCTTTCCCTAAATAAAGGGCTACCACCGAATCTATTTTTTTCGTGATTTCCTTACCCAGTTTCAAAGGCTCCTTATAGGCTTCTTCATCCTTTTCCTTCAACCGTTTGTTGAATTCCTCCACCGTAGTTTTACTTTCAATCAATTGTTTTACGGCATCGGCAGCCGTCTGGGTCATTTTTTCCAGTTCCTTGCTTGCTGCATAGCTTTCATTGATGGATTTTTGAGAAATTTCCAAACGGGGATCGCTTTCTACTTTTAAGGTAGTTTCCGAAGTGAGGTCCCTATACTGCAGTATGGCCCTGTAAGTTCCCGGTTTCACCTGAGTACCACCCGGCTCATTTTCACGCTTTCTAATAGTGCGTGAAGGGCGATCGACACCCGCTTCGTCTAAGTACCATTGCCATTGGTAGATGCCACTGCTATCGGGAATTTTTCGCTTCAGGGTACGAATCAATCGGTCGCCGTCATAAATTTTGAGGTACAGACTATCTTTACTGGGACCTTTTGGTTTTTCCATATCTGTATCGGTGCTGTCTTTGTCTTCCTTTGTTTCTTCTTTCGGTTTTTCTTTTTGCTGAAAAAAGAATCTAAAACCAGCTCCGTAAGAACGGTTTTCCCCGTTAAACAAAGCATCGGCACCGAAACGACTTCCCGTGGGTTGCTGGTAGGCTGCTTCATAAGCTGTGGGAGGATTGAAAAGTTTGATGGTTTCATTCAATACCGTGGGGTTCTTGGCAATGGCTCGCAAAGGGCGCACATCATCCAACACCCAAGCGGCTCGACCAAAAGTGCCAATGATCAAGTCCTGTTCCCTAGGATGTATGATGAGGTCCTTTACCGAAACCGTTGGAAAGCCTTGCGTCCATTTGTTCCAGTCCTTTCCAGCGTTGATGGAGACGTAAAGGCCATCGTCAGTTCCCAAGAACATCAGATTTTTTTCGATAGGGTCTTCCAAAATGCACAAAGCATAACTCAAAACATCACTCTGATCAACAATGCGCTCCCAGGTTTTGCCATAATCCCTGGTTCTAAAAGCATAGGGGGTGTAATTGAACCTTCGATAGTCATTGGCTACCAATAAGGCTTCGCCTTGTGCTTTGTTGGAAGCTTTAATTTGGGTAATCCAACTTCCAGTGGGCAGTCCTTTAATATTTTGGGACACATCGATCCAGTTTTGACCTCCATTTCGAGTATACTGAACCTTTCCGTCATCGGTCCCCACCCATAGCATGTTTCGTTCCATAGGGGACGGCTCAATGACCAAAATGGTGGTGTAATTTTCTGCTCCCGTAGCGTCCATGGTCAAACCACCACTTTCATCCTGCTTTTGCTTTTCAGGGTCGTTGGAAGTAAGATCGGGGGAAATGAGTTCCCAAGTGAGGCCTTTGTCGGTACTTTTATGAACAAACTGACTTCCGAAGTAGAGCGTACTGTTGTCGAAGGGATCGATGTTGATGGCACTGTTCCAATTGAATCGCAATTTGACTTTGGGATCGGGATGGGTGGGACGAACGATGTAATTATTACCGGTTACCCAATCGTAGCGACTTACATAACCCTGCTGACTCATGCTCCATCCATACCTGCTGTCATCGCGATCGGGGACCACATCGAAACCATCCCCGAAGGAGATCTCCTGCCAATAGCTATTACGGATTCCCTGATCCTTCCAAACATACGCAGGTCCACGCCAACTGCCATTGTCCTGCATCCCTCCATACACATTATAGGGAAATTCGTTATCCACGGCAATATGATAAAACTGGGCCACGGGGAGGTTGCCGATAAACCGCCAAGTCTTTCCACCGTCTTTGGTAATATTTAGGCCACCGTCATTACCGTCCATCATAAAATTTCCATCTTGCGGATGGATCCACCAAGCATGATGATCGGGATGTACCCCATTATCCACTCCGTAAGCTGGCATCAATTGGGAAAAGTTTTTTCCACCATCCTCAGAAACATTCACATAGGTAAATACCGAATAGACCCTGTTTTCATTTTGGGGGTCCACATAAATTTCGGAATAGTAAAAAGGACGATTCCCAATATCGTTCTTATCATTGATTTTTTTCCATGTAAAACCGCCGTCCTCACTTTTGTAAAGGGCATTCTTTTTTGCTTCTACCAAGGCGTAGATGATATTGGGTTTGTTTCTTGCAATGGCAATCCCAATACGACCCAATTCGCCTTTGGGAAGTCCATCAGCCTCGGTGCGTTGCTGCCAAGTTTCTCCACCATCGTGCGTTATATAAAGTCCGCTGCCTTGTCCTCCAGACTTAAAGAACCAGGGTTCCCTTTGGTGTTCCCACATAGCAACAATCAGCTTATTGGGATTGGAAGGATCCATGACCATATCGGCCACACCGGTTTTGTTATTTACAAAAAGTATTTTCGTCCAAGTTTTACCCCCATCGGTGGTTTTGAAGACCCCTCGTTCCGGATGTGCTCCCCAAGGAGAACCAATGGCACCTACATAAACGGTATTGGGGTCTGTGGGGTCGATAATGATGCGATGAATGTGCCGTGTTTTCTCAAGTCCCATGCAGGTCCAGGTACGACCCCCATCCAAGGATTTATAAATTCCATACCCGCCATTCAAGCTATTGCGCGGATTCCCTTCTCCAGTTCCTACCCAAATAACGGATGGATTGCTTTGTTGTATGGCTACGGCTCCGATGGAGGCGGTGGCCTCTTTTGTAAAAACAGGGGTCCATTTGGTGCCACCTCCGGTGGTTTTCCAGAGGCCACCGGAAGCCGTTCCCACGTACATGATGTCTGGATTTTCTGTGACCACATCAATGGCAGTAACCCTTCCGGACATACCTCCTGGACCAATGCTTCTGGGCTTCAGGTCTTTAAGGACGTCCATGGATAAGTTTTGAGCGGTTAAAGAAATAGAAAGGCAAACGAGGAGAAGGACCAATAATTTTTTCATCATATGCAAAGTCTAGGAAGGACTAATTTTTTGGTTTTTTTTTTCGAATTTAAAAGTACTAAATTATCGCTAGGATATTCCTAAAAGCGTGTTAAGGGGTTCTTTATTCGGGGCGATTGTTGTAAATTTAGAGTATGGAAAAGAAAAAACGCTCATCGGGTTTTGTGTTCACCAAACACCTGCCCGAGGAGCAAACCCCTTTTGAGCGGCTGTTCGAAATTTTTCAGGAATTGATTACCCATACTTCAGGCGATTTTGATGAAGCCATCGATTGGTTGCGTCAATTGGACGAAGAATATCAACTCACTACCGAGGACTATACCATTGATGATTTTATTGAAGATCTAAAAAAGAAAGGATACATTCGGGAGGAGTTCGTCCCCAATGGACAAGGTGGAGGGGAAGCTTCCTTGAAGATGTCCGAAAAATTGGAGCGTTCCCTCAGGAAGCGTGCTTTGGAGCAAATATTTGGAAAACTTAAACGGGGTGGAGGGGGTAATCACAAAACCAAGTATACGGGACAAGGCGATGAACAATCGGGAGAATTTCGGGATTACCAATTTGGGGATGCCTTGGAACAGATTTCCATGACTGAAAGTTTGAAGAATGCTCAAATCAATCACGGTATTGGAAATTTACACCTTTCGGAAAACGATTTGGTGGTGGAGGAAACCCTTTACAAGGCCCAAATGAGTACGGTATTAATGATTGACATTAGTCATAGCATGATTTTGTACGGAGAAGACCGCATTACCCCGGCCAAAAAAGTGGCCATGGCCCTTTCGGAATTGATTACTACCCGGTACCCCAAAGATTCTTTGGACCTATTGGTGTTTGGCAACGATGCGTGGCCTATTGAAATCAAAGACTTGCCCTACCTTAATGTAGGACCCTATCATACCAATACCGTGGCTGGATTGCAATTGGCCATGGATCTGTTACGGCGCAAGCGGAACTCCAACAAACAGATTTTTATGATTACCGATGGAAAACCCAGTTGTTTGCATTTGCCAGACGGAAGTTATTACAAAAACAGTGTAGGATTGGATCCCCACATTGTAAAGAAGTGCTACATGATGGCCCGACAGGCGCGCAAACTACACATCCCCATCACTACGTTTATGATTGCAGAAGACCCTTACCTGATGCAGTTTGTGGATCATTTTACGGCAGCTAATCAAGGGAAAGCTTTTTATACGGGGCTGAAGGGCCTGGGTGAAATGATTTTTACCGATTATGAACAAAACAGAAGCAAACGAATTCGATAATATGGAACTTCAAGCTATTAAAACCATAGGGGAACTTAAGAAATCTGGTTACCAATCCATTTCCATTAAGGAGGAATTGCGCCGTAATTTATTGCAACGACTCATTAAGAAAGAAACCACTTTTAAGGGGATTCATGGTTACGACTATTCTGTGATCCCCGAGTTGGAACGCGCCATTTTGTCCAAACACAACATCAACCTCTTGGGGTTGCGGGGACAGGCCAAAACCCGATTGGCGCGACAAATGGTGACGCTCTTGGATGAGTATATCCCGGTGGTTTCCGGAAGTGAAATCAATGACGACCCTTTTCATCCTATTTCCCGTTATGCGAAAAGCATCCTAGCAGAGTTGGGTGATGACACTCCCATCGAATGGCTCCATCGGGACGATCGTTTTGCTGAAAAATTAGCGACCCCGGATGTTACCGTAGCCGATTTGATTGGCGATGTGGATCCCATCAAAGCAGCCAACATGAAGCTGACCTATGCCGACGATCGCGTAATCCATTTTGGGATGATCCCTAGGGCCAATCGTTGTATTTTTGTGATCAACGAATTGCCCGACCTGCAGGCTCGCATCCAAGTGGCACTATTCAACATCCTTCAGGAGGGCGATGTGCAGATCCGCGGATTTAAGTTACGGTTGCCCTTGGATATGCAATTTGTATTTACGGCCAATCCTGAAGATTACACCAATCGCGGAAGCATCGTTACTCCATTGAAAGACCGCATTGGGTCGCAAATTATTACCCATTATCCCGAAACTATTGAAGTTGCTCGGGTCATTACCGAACAGGAAACTTCCGAAGCCATTGCTGAAAAATCGCATGTCTATGTTCCAGAATTGGCCAAAGACATCTTGGAGCAAATTAGTTTTGAAGCACGGGAAAGTGAATACATCGACCTAAAAAGCGGGGTGAGTGCCCGCTTGAGCATCACAGCCTTTCAAAACCTGTTAAGTACTGCGGAACGGCGTGCCCTTCAAAATGGGGATGAAACAACAACCGTGAGGTTGGGCGATTTTATGGGCATTGTTCCGGCCATTACCGGAAAGGTGGAACTGGTCTATGAAGGGGAACAGGAGGGTGCCGCACAAGTGGCACAACAACTGATTGCCGGAGCCATTAAAAGTCAGTTTAAGCACTATTTTCCAAAGATTGAAAAATTGAAGAAGGACAGTGATGCCGACCCCTATGAAGCCTTGGTAGGCTGGTTTTTTGAACAAAGTGGATTCGAATTGCTGGACAGCATGGACAATGAAACTTACCAAGAAAAACTTGATGGCATTGCCCCTTTGGAATCCTTATTGCAAAAATATACTCCGGATGTGGCTTCACAAGACCGCTATTTCTTCAAGGAATTTGTGCTTTGGGCCCTTTCGGAATATAAGAAACTAAGTCGCCATCACATTGGGCAGGGATTGCACTTTAAAGATGTGTATGGAGGGTATATTAGTGGATTGTAATTTTTAAAGTTTGATGAGTTTCTTTTGAATTCTTGTTTCACCAATAATTAGACGTAAAAAATAAACACCCGATGGCAAATTTGAAATGTCAATGGTATTGTGGGTTAATACAACCTTTTGGCTCATCCCGAGACTATTGAACAGTTGAATATCCTTTATGGTATTGCCGCCGGGAATATCAATATTCACAATAGCGTTAGATGGATTTGGATGTATTATGATTTCATTTTTCAAAAATTCATCACGTCCCAAGAGTTCTATTTCGGAAAATGAAAAAGCCCCATATTCATCACCATTGGTACTTCCTAAAATCGTAGCATTTCCTGTTGCCTTATCAATTTCGCAAATAAAAGCATTTACGGGCGACCTGTAAGTAGCGGCATAGAGTTTATTGGTTTCAGGATCAATAGATGCTTCTTGCGTATAATTCAAGGTTACCGCCCCAAAAGGGCCTACCTCTGTGGGGATCCCCGTTTCCAGATCAATGGTATAGAGCTTCTCATTACTAGCCACATAGGCAATGCCATTGTTGTCTATTTCCAGCCAAAATCCGATGGGTTCAGTAGTAATACCGCCAATGGGGGTAAGCTCCCCATTTTCCAAATTAACGCTGTATAGCTGTGCTCCCGTAAAAACATTGATGTCCCAACCTCCGGACAAAGCATACATGGTTTCTGTGACCGGGTTCCAAGATAATCCACTTGGCAAGTGATTGCTCACTAAGTTTGTTAATGGACCGACAGGTGTGATAGTTGCCGTGTTTGGTTCAATAATAACCAGTTGTGAGTCGAAATAGTCCAATCCATATAGAACTCCACTTCCGTCAAAATCATCCGCGAAAAGAATTTCATCGGTAGGGGCTGAAATTTCATAAAACGTAAAAGGTGGTGTAACTGGAACAGCGCCAAACTGCGTATGGAAGCTATAAATTTCCTGTGTTATAAAATGCGTAATTTCAGTAATACCCCTTTGAAAACCTATAGTTGATTTTTCGTTTTTGATTTCTGCATAGTAGGATTTTAGTAATTGCTGTTCATCGTAACTAAAATTCGAATCAAGATAAAATTGGAATGGAAGCAAGCTAGGTGCCGCATTTTCAATACTTTGTACTAATTGCTCTAATGTTCTGGATTGACCCGAAAGATTGAAGACTGCAAACGCTACTAATAGTGATGAAATGACTTTTTTCATGGCCTGTACAATTAACGTATTAAAATTAAATGTTTATACGAGGTTATTTGCTTGTTTTATATCTTAATTTATAAATAGTGCATAATAGATCTATTGCCCAAGCAAAGTTTTTAATAATAAAAACACACCGCTCACGACCATCAAGGCAATGACCCATTTCCTGAAAGTGGCGTTACTCATTTTGGACAAAATACGTTTTCCAAAGTAATTGCCTAGTGAAGCACCCAATCCTAGGGCAATGCCATAACTCCAGAGTTCGGGGTTCAACAGTCCGAAGAATGCGTATCCGCTTACTTGGGAAAGCCCCAGAAAAAAAGACTGTGCTGCTTTGGTCCCTACCAAAGCTTCCTTGTTGATGTCTAGGTTCATCAAAAAGGGATTAAGGATAGGCCCCATCCCTCCCGTGAAGGTTCCGACGATGGAAATGAGCAACCCCAAGGGTATAAAATACCACATTTTCATGGTAAAGGAATGAGCTTTTTTTCCGAATCGGTATTGAAATAAGGTGCTGATTAAAAAGAGGCCTACAATGATTTGGATCCAATAGATTTTTACTTCCGAAAAAAGCCAAGAAGCCAAAAATGCCCCCACCATAGCTGCAGGCACGTAATACCAGAAAACGGTCCAATGGATGTGCTTCCAAAATAGGGCAATGCGAGCTGGCCTACTTAGAAATGCCCCCAGGTTGATAACGGGCGCCGTTTGGGAAGTGCCTATCAAAAAATTAAGGATGGGTATTTGCATCATGGCCCCACCACCCCCGCTGATAGTGGAGAGGGTAAAGGTAGCCGTTCCAAGCACGAAAAGCCCCACCAGCATCCAAATGGATATATCTGCTAAAAAGTCCATAAAAAAATCCCGTCTAGGACGGGATTAAAGATACAATATCCAACAATTTATAAATTGGGTATTACCAATTCCTGTCCAGGATGGATGAGATCTGGATTTTTCAGGATGTTGGTATTTGCTTTAAAAATGGCTTGATACTTCATGGGGTCCCCATAATAATGTTTGGCAATTTTACTGAGGGACTCACCTTTTTCCACAGTATGCTTTGCATAGATGGAACTGTCGGCCACTTTAATGTCTGCCATGATATCGGAAGGGTTTTCCCCGCCAACACGCTTGATTTCGTCCCACAATAAATCCTTTTCATATTGATTTTTGGTGGTTCCCCAAATTTGAAGTTGGTTCCCAACTACTTTGACATCGCCATCCTGAACATTAAGCTTTTGTCCAAGATCCAGGACGCTTTGATATTTTTCTTTTACCATTTTTCCGAAGTTTAGGTTAATTGTATAAAGTTACAAATTTTGAGCTATTTCCGCGCTAAGGGACACATTTTTAATCAGTCATTAACTAAAAAAAGCGGCACCCTTTAAGGATTCCAGCTGATAAAACTATTGTTTTATCTGGGGAGACGGCTGGGACTTAAAATGGGTGCCTATTTTTCGACCATTTTTTCAATGGCACACAAATATAGCGAAAGAAAGGAAAAAATAAAATACTTTTTATGTATTCGATATTGTATGCTAAATAGCTTTGAATCGGAACTTATTAGGTGGCTCTTGTTTTTTGGTTGGCTTCACAGTGGGCAATGATCGCATCAATTCGTTTTATGCGGGTTTCTTCCCTTTTTGCTTGAAACAGCCAATAAAGGTAACTCTTCTGGTATCCCGGAGCGAAATTTTTGTAATTTTCAAAGGCTTTAGGATGACGATTGAAGGCCTGTTGCAGATCATCGGGAATCACACCGTTTTCCACACCGTCCAAGGCATTCCATGTACCGGTTTCCTTTGCATTTTTAATGGTTTTCCATCCACTTTCATGAATCAGCCCTAAAGCATTCAGTTCATCAACGTAATTTTTGTTCAAGGCACTCCAATGGCTCTTGGGATTTCGTGGACAAAAATATTGTTGCCTTTTCCCTTCACCCAAACTTTTTACGGTACTATCAATCCAGCCATAGCATAGTGCCACCTTAACGGCTTCCTCCCAACGCATCGTAGGGACACTAACCTCCAATTTATAAAAAATCAGGTAGACTCCTTGGGGGTATTCTAGATGATTTTGGTGAAGCCAGTCACGCCATTCATTATCTTTTTCAAAATACAAGTGTGGCCTTTTATCCATTACTTGACTACTTCTGAATCTACAAAAAAATCGATTTTCACTTGGGCCGATTCGATAGGGGCATCAAAGGTTTTGGTTTTCCAAGAAGCAGTAGGGAAGATCCATTCCTCTTTCCCATTGATGAACATGAAGAGGGGCATGTCGAATTTTTCAATGATATTGACATATCGAAACTGAAGGGTGTTCCCTGAGATCCTGTATTCCAGTTTTGGGATTTTCGTAGTACGCAGATACTGTTGCCAGTATTCGGTTAAATCGATCCCCGTTTGGTCGCTAATGTAGTCTTCAACTTGTTTCGTCGTTACGGTTTGGTGGTAAAAAGTGCCATTCAATCCCGTCAGGATACGCCGCCACTTTTCATCATCTTCAATCAATTGCCTCAGTTGATGCAGGATATTGGCCCCTTTATAATACATATCGCCACTACCTCCTTTATTTACGTTATAGGGGCCAATAATAGGGCGATCATTCCTAATGTTCATCCGGGTACCTGTTACATAATCGCTGGACGCTTTTTTTCCGAAATGATAATCCAAATAAAGGTTCTCCGAATAGGCAGTAAAGCCTTCGTGGAGCCACATATCGGCCACATCTTTGTTGGTAATGTTATTGGCAAACCATTCGTGCCCCGATTCGTGAATGATGATAAAATCAAAATCAAGTCCCCAGCCACTGCCGCTCAAATCGCGACCCAAATACCCATTGGCGTACTTGTTTCCATAGGTCACACTGCTTTGGTGTTCCATTCCCAAATAGGGGACTTCTACCAATTTGTAGCCATCTTCATAAAAGGGGTAGGGTCCAAACCAGTGCTCGAAAGCCTGCATCATCATAGGCACTTGGAGAAACTGTTTTTTGGCTTTTTCCAGATTTTCGCGAAGCACCCAGTACTGTAGGTCCAGATGGCCTTTTTTCCCCTCAAAAATTTCCGAGAACGAAACATAATCCCCTATGTTCACATTTACCGCATAGTTGTTGATGGGATTTACCACCTTCCAATGCCAGGATTTCATAGCGCCTAGATCCAAGGTTTCCACCAATCGTCCATTACCAACAGCAACCAAATCCTTGGGTGCGGTAATGGTTAAGTCCACGCCACGATCTGGTTCATCGTAAGGGTGGTCTTTATTGGGCCACCATATGCTGGCTCCGATCCCTTGGTTGCTTGTGGCAATAAAGGGATTTCCATTGGAATCCTGGCTCCAAGTAAACCCACCATCCCATGGCGGATGTTTGGCGACCTGCGGTTTTCCCGAAAAATAAAGGGTGAGTTGCCCTTCGGTACCCACCCGTTGTAACTCCTTCAGCGTGATGAAATGCGCATTGCCATCGGTTTGGAATGAAAGCACTTTACCATGTTGCACTACCTTATCCAATTTCATGGGTGGTTGTAGATCGATTTGCATTACTTGGTTTGCTTCCAGGACCAGGTAGGTGAAGGTGTTGATGCCTTCAATAGATTTGTCTTCTGGAGCAACCTTGACAGAAAGATTGTAGTGCTTCAAATCCCACCAGGCACGTTCCGGAGTAATACTCCCTCTTAAGGTATCTTGGTGCGTAAAGGATTGTGCATTCACAACAAACGTCAGAAGCAAAACAAGTAGTAAAAGTGTTTTTTTCATAATTAGCGCATGATTGAATTTGGAAAGGAAACAACGCTCTCGTGTCCAGCCTCATCAACGGATGCCACTCCAAAAAAGTAATTGTCAATGACAATCCCTTCCAAGGTAAATTCGGTCACATTGCCTACCAACCTCGAGTGGTCCCAAGTTGGGGAGGTTGTGTCCCTCCAATAAATTTTATAACCAACGGCACCTGCTACGGCATTCCACTTTAATTTGGCCGATGGTTCCACAATGCCACCAATGGAAACAGTCTCGGGGGCTGGTGGCGCCCAAGCCAGACTGGCCAGATTGATGGCGTTGACGGCGGTAAGTTTTTTGGCATACTCAAAATTGACGAACTTCAACTTGTCGCCATACTCGATGCCATTCTCAAAACGAATGTCCTGATGCTGCTGGTTGTAATTTTCGTGGGCCTCCATGATACGGATGCCAGCAAATCCCAAATCATTGAAGGGTCGGTGATGTCCACCCCTTCCAAAACGATCAAGGCGATACACCATCATGGGGTTCATTTCGGGCATGTATTTTTTGGTGGTACTGTATACGTAGCGGGCCAATTGACGTGAAATACCATCCACTTCACCTCCATAAAAGCGCCGCGCCAACCGCTCTTTTTCGGTTTCGGTAGGAGGGACGGGTTCGCTGAATATTCGGAAGTCACGATTGCTTTCTACACCATCAACCCCTTTGGTATTGCCAATCATGTCGTTGTTGAACACCCCTACAATGTTCCAACCCTTTTCCTTGGCATATGCCGCAAAGCCCTTTCCACCGAAAAGGCCTTGTTCCTCTCCGCTCAATCCAAGGTAAATAATACTATTTTCGAAGGAATACCTCGAAAGTACCCTTGCGGCTTCAATCGTGCCCGCCATGCCGCTGGCATTGTCATTGGCTCCGGGGGCATCGTCGGTAAAATTATTGGGATCGCTGATGCGTGAGTCAATATCACCGCTCATGATGATGAAATTGTTGGGATATTTCGTGCCTTTCTGAATCGCTACGACATTGACGATCCAAACGTCTTTTACAATGCGATTGTTTTCGCCTTCCTTTACCAAATTCTTTTGAAAAAATACCTCAAGGCAGTCACCGCAATTTTTGGAAATGGACTCAAACTCTTTTTTGATCCAACGCCTGGCAGCACCGATACCACGTGTAGCGGATAGTGTATCGCTCAGCGTGTGGCGGGTACCAAACTGCGCCAAGGTGGTCATGTCTTTTTCAATGCGCTTGGCCGAAACCGCATCGATGATGTCGTAAATTCTTGAATCGGTTTGACTGAATGTGATGAAAGAAGAGCAAAAGATTAGGAATACGATTCGTTTCATTTAGATGATTTTTTTTCAGCCACCAGAGCTAGGTTTTTTTTATCCGGACTGATGGCCAGTCGTGTGATATTGGTAATTCCATGAGATGAAAAATCGGCAATGGCATGCCAATCGCCATCTCCATAGAGGTCGTATACAAACAATTGAGCGCCACTTCCGACGATAATTTTGTAGTCGTCCCACCAGGCACCGTCCTGCACACCGATAGGTAATTGACAAATAAAGTAACTGTCTAAGGTTTGCAAATCCAGTTGGTAAAGGTCTTCATACCCTTGTTCGTTCTTGGCGGAATAGCTTATGGCATCCGAACCCGGAATTTTCTGTAGAAAGCGACCGCTGTCCTTCAAAAGGGTATACGAATTTTGATTTTTCACATCGTAGACGACCAATTTTAGTTGGTCGAGGTCGATCACGGAAGCGACAATCAAGGTGTCGTTCGGAACTGTGAAATAAGCTACTTTATCATCGATGAGGATTTTGGGAGCAACCTCAAAACCGTAACGATACAATTTTTGGGTGCCATCGGGATCCAATCGTACGGCAGCTACATCCCTGCTGCCAGGAATGGGCTGAGGGGAATATTCGCCTCCAACTGTGGGCGGATTAAAAAATTGAGTCGTTTTTTTATTGAGGTCATACATGGCAATGTCTGTCTGGCCGTCTTGGTTTCTGGCGTACAAAAGGAGGTCGTCATTGGCAAAATAAGGTTGATTGTCATACCCTTCATTGTTGGAACTATTCTGAAGGTTACCAAAAACAAACCCTTCTTCTGAAAATTCCATGGAGGAGAGGTACACCTCGGTATTGGATTGTGCATGTACCGTTATTCCGAAAAGGCAAAACCCACAAAGCAAGATTCGAATCACCATAAATTGAACTGAATGTTTTATTTTAGAAAAATAGAATTTAAAGATACCACAAAATTTTGTTGGAATTAACCACCATCGTTTTACAGACTCCAAAAGGGTTACGGGCAGAAATCACCAATTATGGTGCCACACTCATGCGATTGCAAGTTCTGGACAAACATGGAAATTTGGTGGATGTGGTTGCAGGACTGCCCGAAGCCAAGGACTATGAAAGTCCGTTGTACCAAAAGCAACAGTTCTATTTAGGAGCCACCGTAGGGCGTTATGCGGGGCGTATTTCGCATGGTGGCTTCGAGTTGGAGGGAACCTTTTTTGAGATTACGCATAAAGATGGGGTACAATTGCACGGAGGGGTCTCTAGTTTGGACAAGCAACTTTGGAAGGTTGATAGCGTCGCGGATGGATCAAGTCCTTCTGTGTTGTTTTCCACAACCAGCGAAGCCGGACACAATGGATTTCCTGGAAATTTGAAGGTTTTTGCCAAATACGAATTAATCGATACGGAACTCCGCATCACTTACACCGCTACGACAGACGCACCCACGGTGTTGAACTTGACGAACCACGCCTATTTCAATCTAAACGGAAAGGGTTCAGTGGAAGGCCACCAATTGCAGGTAAAAGCCCCCCATATTTTGGAGGTGGACGAACGCTTGGTCCCCACGGGGCGTTTGGTTGCAGTAGTAGAAACCCCATACGATTACCAAAAAATGACGCATTTGACCTTTGATGGGCATTACGGGTTGGATACTCCTTTTGTCTTGACAGGCCCTAGCCCTCAGGCGACGCTCTTTTCGGAAGCTACAGGCATCGTCATGGAAGTGCGTACCAACCAGCCCGCCATGGTCTTGTTTACCCCTCAGGATTTTGGGATCATGCAGGTAAGGGATAAGGCTGGATTTAAACGATTTCCCGCCATTTGTTTGGAATGCCAGAATTTTCCGGATGCACCCAACCAGCCACAATTTCCATCAGCGGTGTTGCGCCCCGGCGCAAAATACATGAACGAGATTTCGTTTGTGTTTTCAACAAAATAAAAAAACCACCTCAAAAGGTGGCTTTTTTATTTAAATTATCTATCCTAAAATGGATAGGCATTCTCTGCAGTCACCTTTTCAGCAATTTTGGTGCGCAGGGCCACCACATTGGGAATGTTTTGGTATTTCGTAAAACGCTTTAAGCCCATGAGCATCATGCGCTGTTCGTCGCCTTCCGCAAAACTTACAATGCCTTCCTTGGCTTTTTTAAGGATGGTATCAACAGCGTTGTAAAGGTACAGCTGAGCCATAGCCACTTGGTAGTCGGAGTTTTCATTTTGACGTTTCACGTTTTTCTCGGCTCGCAAAATAGCACTTTCCGCAAGGTAGATTTCTATCAAGATATCTGCTGCAGCCAACAATAATTGCTGGTGTTCCTCCAAATCGGGTCCAAACTTCTGTACCGCACTTCCGGCAACCATCAAGAACACTTTCTTCAGGTTGGCTAGCATCGCCTTTTCTTCGGACAACGGCGCACTGAAGTCGGGGGTCTCAAAACTGGGTATGGAGGTCAGTTCGTTGGCCACCGCCATGGCTGGTCCCAATAAGTCGACATGCCCTTTCATGGCTTTTTTTACCAACATCCCAACGGACAACATGCGGTTGATTTCGTTGGTGCCTTCATAAATTCGTGAAATGCGTGCATCCCGCCACGCACTTTCCATGGGGGTATCGGCACTAAAGCCCATCCCGCCAAAAATCTGGATCCCTTCGTCGCTGCAGTGTTGGATGTCTTCGGAAACGGCTACTTTCAAAATGGAACATTCAATGGCATACTCTTCCACACCCTTTAATTCGGCTTCTTGATGGCTGTTGCCTTCACTTAGGCGAATCGCAATGCGGTCCTCTATATTTTTGGCAGCACGGTAGCAAGCACTTTCCCCAGCAAAGGCCGCACTGGCCATTTCGGCCAATTTGTATTGGATGGCTCCAAATTTGGCAATAGGGGTTTTAAATTGGATGCGTTCGTTGGCGTATTGTGTGGCATTGGAAATAACGCGGCGTTGGGCGTCCAAACATGCGGCTGCCAATTTGATGCGTCCAATATTCAAGGCATTCATGGCAATTTTGAACCCATGGCCCCTTTCGGAAAGCATATTTTCTACAGGGACCTTGGTATCGCTAAAAAATACTTGGCGGGTAGAGGAGGAGTGGATGCCTAGTTTGTGCTCCTCTTCCCCTAAAGTAATGCCGTTGTTGGGATCGTTTTCCACGATGAAGCCTGTGATGTACTGGTCGTCTTCGATGCGGGCAAATACGATGAATAAATTGCAGAATCCCGCATTGGAGATCCACATTTTTTGCCCACTGATTTTGTAATGGGTTCCATCGTCACTCAAAACGGCTTTGGTCTTTCCACTGTTGGCATCGCTACCCGCACCGGGTTCGGTAAGGCAATAAGCACCAAACCATTCGCCCGAGGCCAGTTTGGGAACGTATTTCTGTTTTTGTTCCTCGGTTCCGTACAAGGTAATGGGCATGGTTCCAATCCCTGTGTGGGCTCCAAATGCTGTGGCTATGGAACCAGTGGCACCACTAATATAGTCACAGACCAACATCGTGGTGACAAAACCCATCCCCAGTCCACCATAGGCTTCAGGAACTGCGATGCCCAAAAGCCCTAATTCTCCGGCCTTCTTCATGATTTCTTCGGTAAGGGCGTAATCCTTTTTTTCAAAGCGCTCCTTGTTGGGCCAGATTTCCCGGTCGACGAATTCCTTAACGGATTCTTTCATCATTTGCTGTTCTTCCGAAAAATCTTCGGGAGTAAATAGGTCTTCACAAGGGGTTTCTTTTACCAAAAACTGCCCTCCCCGGAGGATGTCTTTGTTGATACTTTCAGTATTCATAGTCTTTTTTTTAATTCAAAAATTCATAGATTCCAGCGGCTCCTTGGCCCGTTCCCACACACATGGTCACCATGCCATATTTGCCTTTCATGTTGCGTTTGCGCATTTCGTCAAACAATTGAACAGATAACTTCGCTCCGGTACATCCCAGAGGATGCCCCAAAGCAATAGCTCCACCGTTCACATTTACAATCTCTTGGTTTAAATTCAATTCCCGAATAACGGCCAGGGATTGGGACGCAAAAGCTTCGTTCAATTCGATCAATTCAATATCGTCCTGTTTCATCCCTGCTTGCTTAAGGGCTTTAGGAATGGCTTTCACTGGACCAATGCCCATGATGCGAGGTTCAACACCCGCCGCCGCAAAATTGACCAATCGTGCAATGGGTTCCAAGTTCAATTCCTTTACCATCGCTTCGCTCATGATCAAAACAAAGGCTGCGCCATCGCTCATTTGTGAAGAATTCCCTGCAGTAACACTCCCTTTGGCGGCAAAAACCGGTTTTAACTTGGCCAGTAATTGAAGAGAGGTATCCGCCCTGGGTCCTTCGTCCTTATTTACGGTATAGCTTTTAGTTTCCTTCTTACCGGCATCATTCACAAAAGTATGGTCTACTTTGATGGGGACTATCTGATCCTGAAAACGATCTTCTGCCTGTGCCTTCAATGCCTTTTGGTGGGATTGGTAAGCAAAGGTATCTTGGTCTTCCCTTGACACCTTAAATTGATTGGCAACTGCCTCAGCTGTAAGTCCCATGCCCCAATAGTAATCTTCATGACCTTCTTTGGCCATCTGAAAATCGGGGGTGGGCTTGTAACCCCCCATCGGGATGTAGCTCATGCTTTCCGCTCCCCCAGCAATGATACAATCGGCCATCCCGCTTTGAATTTTGGCCGTGGCCATGGCAATGGTTTCAATCCCGGAGGCACAATACCTATTGACCGTCACACCGGGAACATCTTCAATTTTGAGGCCCATTAGGGAAATGAGCCGGGCCATATTGAGCCCTTGCTCGGCTTCGGGCATGGCATTTCCTACCATCACGTCGTCGATCCGTTTTTTGTCGAGGTTGGGAAGCTGGTCCATTAGGTATTGGATGGTTTCGGCAGCCAACTCGTCGGGTCTTTTAAAACGGAACAACCCTCTTGGGGCTTTCCCCACGGCGGTGCGATAGGCTTTAACGATGTATGCTGTTTTCATGGCTTTTAGTTTCTGAGTGGTTTTCCTTTTTGAATCATGTGCTGGAGGCGTTCCAAGGTTTTGCGTTCCCCACATAAACTAAGGAATGCTTCCCTTTCCAAATCGAGCAAATACTGCTCCGTGACTAGGGTTGGTTCCGATAAATCGCCACCAGCCATCACATAGGCCAGCTTATTGGCAATTTTCTTGTCGTGCTCGCTGATGTAATGGCCAGCTTCCATGGAATCGGTTCCTACTAAAAACATCCCAAGGGCTTGTTTCCCAAGTACTTTTACATCTTTTCTTCGAACAGGTTTGGTATATCCTTGGTCGGCCATCATTCGAGCCACAGCTTTTGCAGTCGCAATTTGTCGATCCTTGTTGACCACTACAATGTCTTTACCTGGTTTTAGGATGTCCAAATCGAAGGCTTCGTAAGCCGAAGTTGATACCTTGGCCATACCGATGGTGAGGAAATATTCCTGCAGTCGATTGAGTTCAACATCATTTTTCATGAAACCGTCCGAGGCGCGAAGGGCCATTTCCTTACTTCCACCGCCACCTGGGATAACTCCCACACCAAACTCCACCAAACCTATATAGCTCTCTGCGGCAGCGACAACACTGTCGGCATGGAGGGTCATTTCGCAACCACCGCCAAGGGTCATTCCATGAGGGGTTACCACTGTTGGGATGGAGGAATAACGAAGTCGCATCACGGTATCCTGAAAATATTTTACGGCCATATTCAATTCGTCGTATTCTTGTTCCGCCGCCATCATAAAAATCATTCCAATGTTAGCCCCGACCGAGAAATTGCTTCCTTGGTTTCCTACCACCAAGCCATCAAATTTTTCTTCGGCCAAATCGATGGCTTTATTGAGACCAGCCAATACATCGCCTCCAATGCTGTTCATTTTGCTTTGGAACTCACAGTTGAGGATGCCTTCGCCTAGATCTTCCACGACCACACCCGAATTCTTGAAAACCTCTTTGGTTTTGCGGATGTTATCCAAGATGATGAACGCATCCTGCCCAGGGACTTTTACATGCTTTTGCTGCGGAATGTCGTAATAATAGGTAGCTCCATCTTTCACCGTATAAAACGACTGGGAACCTTTTTCTTGCATTTCCAATACCCATTCCGCAGGTGCTTTGCCTTCCTTCTTGATCAATTCCAGTCCTTTTTCCAAACCAATGGCATCCCAAATTTCAAAAGGGCCGTGTTCCCAGCCGAAACCGGCCTTCATGGCGTCGTCTATTTTGTAAAGCTCGTCACTGATTTCGGGAATGCGATGGGTGACATAAGCAAATAGGGCTCCGAAATTTTTTCTGTAAAACTCGGCTGCCTTGTCTTTTCCATTGACTAAAATGGGGAACCTATCAATGACCTTATCCACACTTTTAGTTAATTCGAGTGTCGCGAATGTGGCTCTTTTTTGTGAACGGTATTCCAACGAGTCCAAATCGAGGGCGAGAATTTCACTACTTCCATCATCCTTCCTGATTTTTTTGTAGAATCCTTGTCCCGATTTGCTGCCCAACCATTGGTTGTCCATCATTTTTTGAATAAAATCGGGTAGTTTGAACAAATCATGGGCCTCATCTTTTGGGCAATTATCATGAATCCCATTCGCCACATGGACTAGGGTGTCCAATCCTACAACGTCCACGGTTCGGAAAGTGGCACTTTTGGGGCGTCCAATGACCGGGCCTGTAAGCTTGTCTACTTCTTCCACGGTCAATCCCATTTCCTTCACTTGGTGGAACAAACTTTGGATTCCAAAGATCCCAATGCGGTTTCCGATGAATGCAGGGGTGTCTTTTGCAACCACCGTGGTTTTTCCGAGGAACTGTTCCCCATACCCATCAAGGAATTCCAAAATTTCAGGATTCGTTTTAGGCCCTGGAATGATTTCAAAAAGTTTTAAATAACGTGGAGGGTTGAAGAAGTGCGTACCGCAAAAGTGTTTTTGGAAGTCCTCACTTCTTCCCTCACTCATAAAATGAATCGGAATTCCGGAAGTGTTCGAGGTAATGAGCGTTCCGGGGGTACGGTACTTTTCAAGGTTTTCAAACACCTTTTGTTTGATATCCAAGCGTTCTACCACCACTTCAATAATCCAATCCACCTCCTTTACTTTTGAGATATCATCGTCCAAATTTCCTGTGGTAATTCGGTCGGCAAATTTTTTGTGATATAAGGGTGCAGGGTTGCTTTTGATGGCCTTAGCTAAGGATTCGTTGACAATCCGATTGCGCACCATTGGACTTTCAAGCGTAAGCCCTTTGGCTTTTTCTGCTTCATTGAGTTCTCTGGGCACAATATCGAGGAGCAGTACCTCAACGCCAATATTGGCAAAGTGGCATGCAATACCGCTTCCCATAATTCCTGATCCTATGACTGCGACTTTTTCGATGCTTCTTTTGGGCATATCATGAAGTTTTATTGGTGGCGTAAATGTTTTTGTTTTGAGTGATGTCCATGATGCTGTTGGCCACTTTTTTGAAGGTATTAAGGTCTTGTTCAGAAATCACTTCCTTTACTACTTCATCAAAGCGAAGCACGATACCTTTCGAAAATTCTCGCATCTCTTTCCCAAAAGGAGTGAGGTGTACCAAGACACTTCGACCATCGTCTGGGTTAGGTTTTCTAACAATCAACCCTTTTTCTTCCATCGTTTTCAGGATGCGCGAAAGACTTGTGGCCTCTACACCCATTTTAGGTCCAAGGGAAGTGGAAGGGGTTCCAGTATCGGGATCGATACTTATAAGCGTAAAACCCGTGGCCATGGTACTCCCTTTTTTCTTAGCTTCTTCGTGGTACATTTTGGATACGGAAATCCATGTAGCACGAAGGATGTAGTCTATGGTTTTTTCTTTCATGGGAAAGTAATTTCTTCAAAGATACAATTTTATATTATGCACGCATACATAGAAGCTAAAAATTTTCGTTAAGAATGGGTTAAATTTTTATTTCAAGGCCAATTTATCCCAGGCGGTATTGAAATTTTTGTTGAAGAGGATTCCTTTTTGAATGGATTGAATTTGTTCCAGCCATTTTTTCTGTGAAGGGCTAAGGAACCTTTTTGCATTTTCATGCCGGCCCAACGCACTATTGATCTTGGTACGTTGTAGTTGGGTGAGTGGTAAGTATTTAAATTGGCTGTGTTGGATGAAATAGTCTTCATCGTTCGATGCTGGGCTGTACGAAGTATTTTTTGATTTTGGGTTCATCCCGTTCGCTTTGGCAAATTGAAGGAGCTGCTTTTCTGGCAATTCTTCAGGATTAAAAAGTACTTTCACCACTTCTTGACCATTCATGTAGGCCGCCTCTGTTTCCAAAACACCTTCTTGGCTTCCCAGCTGTTTTTCACCAGTCCAAAAACAATACATGCTAAAATAAGCTTCCTTGGTTGTATTGGTGTTCATGGAAAGCTCTTTTCCCAACAGTTCCAAATATTCCGGAATCTCCTTCAGATAAATTTGCAAAGCCTCAATCATGGCATTGTACAATCGTTTAGTGCTATAATTTCCGGAAACCCTACTCACAAGATTCTCCCCTTTTTCATTCACGATGCGGACCACTGGATTGTTCCAACTGGGTTCTCCATAGTTCTGAAGTACTTCCCGATCTTTTCCTCCTTTGTTGTTAAAAATGGCCAAGGGGATAAATTCGTTTTCAATGGCATCTGCCAAGAGTCGATTGCTCAGTACCTGATTACCGTAATTTTTGCAGGTGGAACACCCGGGGACCTCCTGAAACAAAATCAAAATAGGTTTCTTTGTTTTTTTGGAAGCACTCAAGGCTTCCTCGTAGTTGCGATACCAGCTTACCTTGCCCAATTCTTCGTATTGGTTTTTGGGATTGGTTCTTTGTTGGGCCCACGAAGGGATTGCTAACCATAGGACAAAAAAAGTAGTAAAAAAAGGTAAGAAGGGCTTCATAAGGCTTATTTTGGAATACCCTTTCTGTCCCTCAAAAATGGAATAGCTTACAAGAGCTCCAATTTTATTCTGGCTTTTGGTATATTTTATTGTAGAGGGCTAAGTATTTCTCCTTAACGACCTTGCGCTTCAATTTCATGGTTGGAGTGAGGTGGCCCGCATCAATGCTCCACACATCAGGGGTCAATTCAAATTTTTTCACTTTTTCCCATTTCCCAAAACGTTCGTTGTAATGGTCTATTTCTTCTTGGATGCGATCGATGAGCACAGGATTGTGTACCAATTCGGAGGGATTGGATGGGAGTCCCAGCTTTTTTCGTTTGTTCCAATCGGCTACGAATTCCCAATTGGGCTGTATGAGTGCGGCGGGCATTTTTTCACCTTCACCAATGACCATCACCTGTTCGATAAATCGCGATTGTTTTAGAGCATTTTCCAATAGTTGTGGCGCCACATATTTGCCTCCACTGGTTTTGAACATCTCCTTTTTGCGGTCGGTAATTTTCAAAAAGCCATCCGCATCAATTTCACCGATATCTCCCGTGTGAAAATAATCGCCAGTCATGACTTCGGAAGTGAGTTGCGGATCTTTGTAATAGCCCAGCATTACCTGCGGACCCTTAATGAGTATTTCACCATCATCAGCAATTTTTACTTCCGTATCCCGAATGGGTTTGCCTACAGTCCCTATCCTGAAGCCGTGATGGCGCATGTCGTTTACTGAAATGACCGGTGAAGTTTCGGTCAAACCGTAGCCCTCCATCACGGGAATTCCTGCGGCATTAAAAACCCGTGCTAGGCGTGGTTGTAGTGCGGCACTTCCCGAGGCAATGGCTTTGAGATTACCCCCTAGTGCTTCTTGCCATTTTTTGAAAATGAGCTTGCGGGCCAGTTTCAGTTTGAGTTCGTACCACCAGCCGTTTTGTCCGTAGGGTTCATAATCCAAACCAACCTCAATGGCCCAGAAAAACAATTTTCTTTTAATACCACTGAGTTCACCGCCACGGGCGTAGATTTTATCATATACTTTTTCCAGCAAACGGGGAACGGCAGTCATCACTTGGGGCTGCACTTCTTTAAGGTTCTCACTGATGGTTTCCAGGGATTCGGCAAAATGGATTCGCACGCCACAATATTGGTACATATACAACAACATCCTTTCATAAATGTGACACACCGGAAGGAAACTCAGGGCCTTCGAATGTCCGAGGTCAATAGGTAGGCGCTCGGCACTGTAGATGGCATTGCTCGCAATATTTTTGTGGCTCAGCATCACTCCCTTGGGACGACCTGTAGTACCAGAAGTGTAGATTAATGTTGCCAGATCGTTTTCATGAACAGCAGCCATCCTGGTTTCTACCTCCGATTGATTGCTATCGTCCTGTCCCAATTCCAATACTTCGCTCCAATGGGCACACCCCTCAATGCGGTCGAAGGAATAGATTTTTTTTAAGGTTGGGACATTTTCTTTGATTTGATTGATCTTATCCAATACCTCCTTACAGGAAACAAAGCAAACGACACTTTCACTATGGTTTAATACGTATTCGTATTCTTCTTCGGAAATGGTAGGGTAGATGGGTACATCTTGTGCGCCCAACTGCAAGGTGCCAATATCACAAATGTTCCACTCGGTACGATTGGTCATGGAAATGAGCGCAACCTTGTCGTTTTTTTGAATTCCCAACCGAAGCAATCCGCGGCTAATGGCATTTGCCTTATCAATGTATTCCTTGGTGGAGGTTCCTACCCAATTTCCTTCATATTTGGTGACTAAGGAATTTTCTAGGGGGTAGTGTTCCAATTGATAATGAGGGAAGTCGAATAATCTTTTAATTTCGGTCATGCGCCAGAATTCAATACTGCAAAATAGGAAAAAAAATCCACTAAGTTGAGTGGGCTTTTTGTTAGAGAGCCACTTATCCTTTTGGATGTGCTTCCAGCCACTTTCGCGCATTGACAAAAGCCGCTAACCAAGGGGACACTTCGTCCTTCCTTCCCGATGGATAATTGGCCCAGTTCCACTGAAAAATGGAGCGTTCGATATGTGGCATCGTCACCAAGTGACGCCCAGTCTGGTCACAGAGCATGGCCGTGTTGTAATCACTACCGTTAGGATTGGCAGGATACCCTTCATAGCCGTATTTGGCGACAATGTTGTAGTTGGATTCCGGCATGGGCAAATGGAATTTTCCTTCGCCATGGCTAATCCAGACCCCCAAAGTACTTCCCTCCAAATTGGAAAGCATCACACTATTGTTGGGTTGGATTTTTACACTAGTAAAACCGCTTTCGTGCTTGTGCGAATCGTTGTGGTACATTTTGGAAAGGTGCTCGTGTTCTGGATTGATCAAATCCAATTCCAAGAACAATTGGCAACCGTTGCAAATACCAACGGAGAGAGTATCTTCTCGATCAAAGAACTTCTTCAGCGCGGTGTTGGCTTTTTCATTGTAAAGAAAGGCACCTGCCCAACCTTTGGCAGAGCCTAACACATCGCTATTGGAGAAACCACCCACTGCACCGATAAATTGAATGCCCTCCAAGTTTTCGCGTCCCGAAATGAGGTCGGTCATATGGACATCCTTCACATCGAATCCTGCCAAATACATGGCATGGGCCATTTCACGCTCACTATTGCTCCCTTTTTCGCGTATGATAGCCGCTTTGATTGTACGCTCGGCTTTGGTCCATTGGGCCGAAGCCGGGAGCTTTCCGTCGAAATGATTGGGAAAGGAATAGTGGAGGGGCTGACTCTTATAATTGCTGTATCGCGTTTTGGCCAACTGGTTTGCCGTTTGCTTTTGATCCAACAAATAAGAGGTTTTGTACCAGACATCCCTAGTTTCAGGAATGGAGAACGTAAAAAGATCCGCTCCGTTTTTAATGGCTAGCCGTTCTTCAGAAGACACCTTTCCCAGATTGTGAAAAGCGATGTTTTTTTCCGAAAGGAATTGGCTCACTTCCAAATCATTTTTTGCCTGAAAGACAATTCCACAGTTTTCGGCAAAAAGTATTTTAACCGAATCTTTTTCACTTAAGCCCGTAAGGTCAATTTCAGCTCCCAAGCACTCATTTGCGAAACACATTTCCAATAGGGTAGTGATTAATCCTCCCGATGCAACGTCGTGTCCTGCGGCAATTTTTTCCTCGGAAATCAATTGCTGTATCGCATTGAATACCGTTTTTATAGAGCTCGCATGGTTCACGGTGGGCACTTCAGAACCTACCATATTCAATATTTGTGCGAAGGAAGAACCACCGATCTTAAAATGGTCCTGTGAAAGATTGATGTAAAAAAGGCTTCCAGCATCCTTTTGAAGGACAGGTTCTACTACTTTCCGAATGTCCTTACAATGCGCTGCTGCAGAGACAATGACCGTTCCAGGTGCAATGACTTCCTCGTTGGGGTATTTTTGCTTCATGGAAAGGGAATCTTTACCTGTGGGAATGTTGATGCCCAAATCGATGGCAAAATCACTGATCCCTTTTACAGCTTCATACAAACGGGCATCTTCCCCGGGATTGTTGCAGGGCCACATCCAATTGGCCGACAGGGAAACGCTTTGAAGCCCTTTTTCCAAGGGAGCCCAAATAATGTTGGTCAAGGCCTCTGTGACTGAATTTCTGGAACCTGCCACAGGATCAACCAAGGCACTTATCGGGGAATGGCCAATTGAAGTGGCAATACCCTCTTTGCCATGAAAATCCAAAGCCATGACGCCACAGTTGTTCAGCGGAAGCTGCAAAGGTCCGGCACATTGCTGTTTGGCGACCAGGCCTCCTACGCAACGATCTACCTTGTTGGTCAACCAATCCTTGCAGGCCACGGCTTCCAACTGCAAAACCTGATGCAGGTATTCGTGCATTTTGGAAAGTTCGTACGGTTTTTCTTGGTAATTACGTTTTAGGGAGGTGTCCGTCATGATGGTTTTAGGTGAACTGCCAAACATATCGGCCAGTTCAAAATCCATGGGCTTGGCCCCGGTTGAAGCACTTTCAAAAACGAAGTGATGGTCTCCGGTCACTTCGCCCACTTGATACATCGGCGAACGTTCCCGATCGGCAATGCGTTTCAATGTGGCCATATGTTCCTTGGCAATGACCAAGCCCATGCGCTCCTGCGATTCGTTGCCAATGATTTCCTTGGCCGAAAGGGTTGGATCTCCAATGGGCAATTGGTCTAAATCGATTTTTCCGCCGGTTTCTTCCACCAATTCACTTAGGCAATTGAGGTGGCCCCCCGCACCATGATCGTGGATGGATACGATGTAGTTTTCTTCACGCTCCACCATCGCACGAATGGTATTGGCCGCACGTTTTTGCATTTCCGGATTGGACCGCTGAACCGCATTCAGTTCAATACCACTTGAAAACTCACCGGTATCGGCACTGGAAACAGCTGCCCCGCCCATTCCGATTCGGTAATTTTCCCCGCCCAAGAGGACCACTTGGTTGCCTTTTTTGGGAATGTCTTTAAGGGCTTGTTCTTTTTTTCCGTAGCCAATGCCTCCCGCCAGCATGATTACCTTATCGAAGCCCAATTTTCGGGCATCCTCTTCGTGTTCGAAAGTAAGCACAGAGCCTGCAATGAGCGGTTGCCCAAACTTATTCCCAAAATCCGAGGCGCCATTACTGGCTTTGATGAGGATTTCGATAGGGGTTTGGTACAGCCAATTCCTTTCTTTCATCGCTTTTTCCCATGGGCGATTGGTTTCCAATCGGGAGTAAGAAGTCATGTATACGGCAGTACCTGCCAAAGGAATGGAGCCTTTTCCACCGGCTAGGCGATCGCGAATTTCCCCGCCACTACCTGTTGCGGCACCGTTAAACGGTTCGACGGTGGTGGGAAAGTTATGGGTCTCTGCCTTCATGGATAGCACGCTTTCGAACTCCTTTTTCTCATAGAAATCGGGTTGGTCGGCGCTTGCAGGCGCAAATTGAATGGCCTTTGGGCCTTTCAAGAATGCCACATTGTCCTTGTAGGCCGAAACAATAGCATTTGGATGGGTCTCCGAGGTCTTTTTGATGAGCTTGAAGAGGGAAGAAGGCTTTTCCTTTCCATCGATGACGAAAGTTCCGTTGAAAATCTTGTGGCGGCAATGTTCGCTATTCACCTGGCTGAAGCCAAAAACTTCGCTATCGGTAAGTCTTCGCCCCAGTTTTTTTGAAAGGTCTTCGAGGTAAGCAATTTCTTCTTCGTTCAAGGCCAGACCTTCTGATGCATTATAACCTGCAATGTTATCAATTTCCTTAATCGCTTCAGGCTGAATATTAATCGTAAAGAGTTTTTGATCCAAGGCCGTATATTTCTGCAAAAGCATTGGGTCAAAACCTTTAAAGTCCTTTGAAACCTGTTTGAATTCTTCGATGCGAAGAATGTTATCAATCCCCATGTTTTGGGTAATTTCCACGGCATTGGTACTCCAGGGAGTAATCATGGCCGCGCGAGGACCCACAAAAAAATCCGCGATGGCGGATTGTACTATTTTAGGTTGGTTGCCAAAAAGCCAAGTGAGTTTTTGAATGGTTTCCGTGGAAAGCTCGCCTTGGGTTTGGACCGCAAAAACGGTGGTTTTCGGGGTGCCAAAGAAATGGATCATGGGCCGGTTTTTTTGAAAGCACAAATTTAGTTAATTTTCAGGGAATTCCATTATTCCTCTCTTCATTGTTTTCAGAAATAATTACACTATAATTTCAATCACTTATTCTAATTCGTGTTTTGAAAAATAACCGTATCTTGTGCTACTTAAAAAAATTAAACCACCCATGAAAACCAAAATTTTACTACTTGCATGCTTTGCTATGCTAGGCTATGGGCTATTTGCTCAAGAAAAATTTCCTCCCACGACCATTATTCAGGGGGAGTTTGTGATGAAAACCATTCCACTAAGGGATTTCCCTACCCTTCAGAAGGAAGAGTACAGGATCAATGAAATCAAGATTGTGGAAAACGACTTGCGTTATCCACAGAAACTAAATCCAAACGGTTATCCTTTGGACGGGATCGACCCACTACGTCAAGCTGATGGTGGTATCATCAATACCTTGGCTTTAGAAGAAAGCTTTGATGGAATCGCCGGAAGCGAAGCGGGAGGGTTTGTACCCCCAGATCCCACAGGTGCTGCTGGTCCCAACCACTATGTTAATTCCGTTAACTGCGCGGTTAAAATTTTCGACAAAACCGGAAATTTATTGGCGGGTCCCACCTCCCTGGGATCGTTCCTAGGAACAGGAAACAATAGTGGAGACCCTATTGTGCTTTACGATCAATTAGCAGATCGTTACTTTGTAAGTCAATTTGGAGCGGCTGGAAATTCCTTGGCTATTGGGGTATCTGAAACTTCCGATCCAACCGGTTCCTATTTTGTGTATCAGTTTATCTTGGATGCCTTCCCAGATTATCCGCATTATAGTGTTTGGCCTGACGGCTACTACCTAACTGCCAATAAAGGCGGGACCAATAAAGCCTATGTTATTGAAAGGGATGTGATGCTTGCTGGCGGTGCTGGGCCACAGATTGTGGGATTCCCACTTCCTGGAATGATCCAAAATACCAATACGGTATTGAGCCCAGAACCGGCAAACCTTACTGGAACTACTTACCCAGCGAATGTACCAGGTTATGTGGTGTATTTGCAGGATGATGGTTGGAGTGGTGCCATTGCCAACGACCACTTGAAAGTTTGGGAAATCGAAGTCGATTGGACCAATACAGCGAACTCTACCATTTCGGCTGCCACCGAAATTCCGGTAAGTCCTTTTGATTCAGTTTTTGCACCTTTTGGATCTGGAGATGTGGCACAGCCCGGAACAGGACAAAAAATAGACATGATTGGTGGGGTGATTAGCTACGCTGCCAATTATCGAAGCTTTGGAGGCCATAACTCTTGGTTGGTGACCTTCAATGTGGATGTGGATGGCAATGACACCTCGGGTATACGATGGGTTGAATTGCGTAACTCAGGAGTCGGTGCTTGGTCCTTGTTCCAAGAAGGTACCTATGCACCTGCAGATGGGCATAGCCGTTTTATGGGTAGTGCTGCCATGGATGCCGAAGGAAATATCGGAATGGGTTTCAACATTGCCAGTGGCACGTTGCCAGCCGGAATCCGCTACACCGGGCGCTATGATGGCGATCCTTCTGGACAAATGACGGTTGCGGAAACCACCATTGTAGACGGGATAGGCGTACAGACCTTTACCAACCGTTTCGGGGATTATTCGCATTTGACCATGGATCCAAACAATTTTACATTTTGGCACACGGCCGAATATTTTGCCGCTAACAACAGTTGGAGGTCCCGCATCGGTGCCTTTAGCCTTTCCAGTGGATTTACTGCCGATGTAGGGGTGAACAATATTACCCAGCCCAACAATGGTATTTTAACCAATGCCGAAAGCGTGGAAATCAGTATTCGCAATTTTGGACAAGCTTCACAATCGAACATTCCTTTGGAATTGCGCGTGGACGGAAACCTTGTGGCCAGTGAGACCTACACGGGCACTATTGCAGCCAATGATGTGGCTACCTATACCTTCACTCAAACTGTAGATTTATCAACTCCAGGACAGACCTATTCCATCGAGGCCAAAACGAATCTTTCTGGGGACGAATTTGCAGGTAATGATTCTTATACTAAAGAGGTTACTCACTTATTGGCGGATGACATAGGCCCGCTTGAAATTACTTCTCCCGATTCAGGACCTGGTCTTGGAATGGAGACCATTTCGGTAAACATCAAAAATTTTGGTGGCAATACGCAATCCAATTTTGATGTTTCCTACTCAATCAATGGAGCCGCACCAGTAACAGAAACATTTACAGGGTCTTTAGGTGTAGAAGAAGAAGCTATATTCAACTTTGCGCAACAAGGTGATTTCACAGCGGATGGGTTTTACACCATAACAGTCTCAACATCTCTAAGTGGTGATCAAGACACTTCCAATGATGAGGTTTCCAAAACCATTATACACATTTGTCAACCAAATATTGACTGTTCCTTTGGAGATGGGTTCCAGCTATTTGCGGTTGCTGAAATCAATAACCCCTCAGGATGTGAGGGTTATGGAGATTTTACAAGTCAAGTAGCCAATTTTGAAGAGGACACTACCTATCCATTAACAGTAACTACAGGATATGGGGACCAACACGTGACCGTATGGATTGATTTTAACGACGACTTTATCTTTACAAATGATGAAAAAGTGGTAGTGGATTATGTAATTGCACCTGGACAGGGATCCGGCACTTACACGGAAACCATGGACCTTGTCGTACCCGCTGGGGTGCCGCCTGGGGACCACATTATGCGTGCCAAAACCAATTGGCAAGCTGCTGTTCCCGATGATGCCTGTGAGGAAACCCAGTATGGTGAAACCGAGGACTATACCGCTAATACGGGTGTGGTTTTGGGTGTTAATGATCATACATTTGCTGAGGCCAATTTAGTAGTACTTTCCCAACCAAACAATCAGTTTCAGATTTCGTTGGATACCAACTACGACGGTCTTGTATACATGGCGCTTTACAACATGTTGGGACAACAATTGAAGATCAAGTCTTTGGTTAAGACGACTTCAAACTCGTATCAAATCAATTTGGACATGGCAGAAGCAGCTTCTGGCGTTTACTTGCTTAAATTTTCAGGTCCAGAACTCAAAACCTATAAATCCGCTCGGATTATAGTGAAATAAATAAACGATTTTGTTTATTGAAAAGGAGGCCAAATGGCCTCCTTTTTTTATGAAAAAGTCACGTAAAAAGCCACTTTTTTTCTCAATATTCAATATCTTGTACCTCTAAAAAATTATACCAATGAAAAAACTATCTATTTTATTCATTTTCACCCTTTTATGTGTGGGCTTTGGTCATGCCCAGCAAA
>DJVA01000044.1 GCA_002440705.1 Flavobacteriaceae bacterium UBA6268
AATCGCACCACACCGAACCATCGGCTTTTTGGGTGAATACGTTCTTTGATAGGCCTTCCTTGATAACATCTTTTCCGAGAAGGTAGGTATCACTTTCATAATAATAACTGTCGAAGGTAACGCCCAGTTTTTGGTAGGTTTCCTCGAATCCTTCATAGACCCATCCGTTCATTTTTTTCCAAAGGGCTACCGTTTCAGGATCGCCGGCTTCCCACTTGCGGAGCATTTCCTGCGCTGCAACTATGGATGGCGCAAGATTTTTGGCTTCGGCTTCGGATTTTCCGTTTGCTATTAATTCGGCAATATCTTTTTTATATTCTTTATCGAAACGCACATAGTAATTCCCAACAAGCTTGTCCCCCTTGATTCCTGCAGATTCTGGGGTTTCGCCCTGCCCGAATTGCTGCCAGGCCCACATACTCTTGCAAATATGAATCCCACGGTCATTAATGATCTGGGTCTTGTACACCTTTTTACCGGACGCTTTTAAAATTTCAGAAACGGAATGCCCCAATAAAATATTCCTGATATGCCCCAAATGCAGGGGTTTATTGGTATTAGGAGAGGAATACTCGACCATGATGGCGTCGTTTCCTTGTGGTTGAAATCCATACTGGGTAAAGTCGGGTACGCTTTGAAAAAAATTAAGGTAATAGGCATCACTCAATACCAAATTCAAAAAACCCTTCACCACATTGAAACGAGCCACTTGCTCCACATGTTCCACCAGGTAAGCCCCCAAGGACTCCCCTATGGCTACAGGATTGCCCTTAACCACCTTCAGCATGGGAAACACCACCAGGGTAATGTCTCCTTCAAACTCTTTTCGGGTGGCCTGAAATTCTACGCTCTCCAAATTAGCCCCATATTGCAGCTGTACCGCAGTTTTTATATGTTCAGTAAGGATGTCTTGTAACGACATGATGCGTCCGTTTTGAAGGGGCAAAGATACGAGAATTTCAAAGGAATTGAACTGCTATTCTTCCGCTTTTGGCAAGAATACCTCGGCCATCATGCAGCGGGCACTCCCACCCCCACAGGTCTCGATGGTTTCCAAATTGCTGTGGATGATAGGGCCAAATTTTTCAATTTGTGCAATTTGCTGGGCAGTGAGGCTTTGATAGGCTGCCGAACTCATGACCGTATAGCGCTGATTATTGGATCCGGAAACCTGAAGCATGTTTCCGGCAAAATGATACATTTGATCTTCTGAAATTTTAATGACTTCTTTTTTGGATTCTTTGAGGTGATGGAGCACTTCTTTTTGGTCCGACTTATCATCAATGGTATCCAGGCAAATCACACAAAATCCTTCTCCCAGGCACATCATAACATTGGTATGGTAAATGGGCAGCCGTTCCCCTTCCACGGTTTGATAGGCCGTAAAAACGACCGGATCGTATTCAAAATCTTCACAAAATTCAATGAATAGGCCTTCATCGGCACGCGGGGAAAGGGCGCAATAGGCTTTTCCATTTACACGATCCAGAACGATGCTTCCTGTTCCTTCCAAAAAAAAGCCTTCATCTTCAGCAGCGGTATAATCCATATACCCGTCAATCAAAAACCCTTCTTCTTCCATGCGGTCCATGATTTCCTCCCTACGCTCCCTTCGGCGGTTTTCGGCAAACATAGGGTACAAAGCGACGACCCCATTTTCATGAAAGCTCACCCAGTTATTGGGAAAAATGGAATCCGGAGTATCCATCAACAAATCGTCATTTTCTACGATAACCTGCACTCCGACCCTACGTAATTTTTCCACAAAATCATCAAATTCCTGCTGCGCCTTGGCATTGATCTCCGCATTTCGGAGGTCCAGATCTTCCTGAAAATAATTGTTGACAGCAGTCTGTTCGTTCATACGAAAAGCGACCGGTCGAATCATGAGGATGGTATTGGTGGTTTGCTGCATTGCTGTTTCTTGAGAAAACAAAAATAATCGTTTTTATGAATCGAAATACTCAAACATATCGGTAACTTAGTGGTTTTTGATATCTTTTCAAGATGACCGAAAAACAAAAAATGCTTGCCGGCGAAATGTACAATCCCCTAGACAAAGTTTTAATGGCGGAAAGGGACCGTGCCAAGTTACTTTTTCAGGAAATAAATTTATTAAATGAAACCCAAAAAGTAAAACGCACACAATTAGTGTATAAACTTTTTGGTAGTGCCGGTAAAAACCTTTGGGTAGAACCTCCTTTTTATTGTGATTACGGTTACAATATTACTGTAGGCTACAATGTTTTTATGAATTATAACTGCTGCATTTTAGATGTTATGCCCGTTAACATTGGAAACCGCGTACTATTGGCGCCTAATGTTCAAATCTACACAGCTACACATCCTTTGAATGCCAAAGAACGAAACTCGGGTAAGGAATTTGCCAAACCCATCACCATTGGGGATGATGTTTGGATTGGGGGCGGAGCTATCATTTGCCCCGGGGTTACCGTTGGCAATCGAGTGGTCATTGCCGCAGGAAGTGTGGTCACCAAGGACATTCCCGACGATGTAGTGGTGGGTGGAAATCCGGCCAAGGTTATCAAGGAAATTCAACAATAATAACTTAGAAAGGTTCTAAATTTTTTACGACTCAAATAAAACGTCCATGATTAACGTTAGAGAAATAAAATTATCCTAGCTTTAGGTAGGGTATTTAGACATTCAACTGTTATATTCCCGTATTTACTTCTTCATGCACTATGAAAAAAATCCTTTTTGTTGCTTTAGGAATTATTTTTTCCTTTCAATTAAATGCACAGGACTGGCAAACCAATTTGGACACGGCCAAGTCCCTGGCCCAACAGAAACAAGAACCCATTATTTTGGTCTTTCAAGGTAGCGACTGGTGTGCTCCTTGCATTAAGTTGGATCGAGAGGTTTGGAGCAGCGAAACGTTTAAGAACTATGCCAAGGAACACTATGTGATGCTTCAGGCCGATTTTCCGAAGAAGAAGAAAAACGCATTGCCCGAAACCCAGCAGCGGCAAAACCAACTGTTAGCTGAAAAATACAATAAGCAAGGAATTTTTCCCTTTGTGGTCATTTTAGACTCAGAAGGAAAGGTATTGGGCGAAACAGGTTACAAGAAGTTAACACCCCAAGCTTACATCAATCACTTAAATACTTTCATCAAGTAACTCCCTTGAAAAAAGTCCTCTTTGGCATCATACTCTTAGTTTTTCCCCTAGCACAGGCAGTTGCAGGGGACTATCAAAACTACAAGCGTACCCTAAAATTGATGGGCAGCCGCTTCGACATTACCGTGGTGGCAAAAGATTCCGTGGAAGGAAACCGTTATATCGATTTGGCCGTAAACGAAATTTCCCGAATCGAAAAAATTATCTCATCCTGGGATCCAAACTCCCAAACAAGCCTTATCAACAACAATGCAGGCGTCCAACCCGTAAAGGTAGATTCAGAACTTTTTGACTTGATTGCCCGGGCCATAAAAATATCCGAGCTCACCCAAGGCGCATTTGATATCTCTTTTGCTTCGATGGACCGCATTTGGAAATTTGATGGCAGCATGACCGAAATGCCCTCTGAAGATGCCATCAAGCAATCGGTTTCGTTAGTGGGTTACAAAAATATTGTTCTGGATGAAAAAAACTCCACCGTCTTTTTGAAACTACCAGGAATGAAAATCGGATTTGGCGCCATTGGCAAAGGGTATGCCGCCGATAAAGCCAAAGCATTACTCATTGATGCGGGTGTTGTTGGCGGCATCATCAATGCCTCGGGCGACTTGAATACTTGGGGAAAACAGGCCGATGGCAAGGATTGGATGGTCGCCATTACCAATCCTTTGAATAAATCGCATGTATTTTCATGGTTACCCGTCGTCGACTCGGCTGTGGTCACCTCTGGGAATTATGAAAAATATATGGAATTTGATGGAGTTCGTTATAGCCACATCATCGATCCAAGAACTGGGTACCCCAGCACCGGTATTTTAAGCGTTACCATCTTTACGAAAAATGCAGAATTGGCGGATGCGTTGGCCACTTCCGTTTTTGTGATGGGCGTGGAAACTGGCCTGGATTTCGTTAACCAATTGAAGGGTGTGGAATGTGTGATTGTGGATCACAATAATAAAATACATGCTTCTGAAAATATTGACTTTGAGAAAAACTAATATGAAAAGACTACTGATCATTGCACTTTGTGCCCTTTCATGGCAGTCCTGTACCGTCGTGAAGGAGTATGAAAAAGTGAATCTTAACGACCCCGACATGAAATTATCGGCGAGAGCCATCGAACGTTTTGAAACCAACTTTCAAGTGTACCGCGAAGGAGCCTCTGGAGCCAATGGGGGCAAAACCGGTGGTGGTTGTGGCTGTAATTAATTGAAAATGAAACAGTACCTCTTCCTATTCCTTATGTGCCCCTTTGCAGTTGCTTTTGCTCAGGATTCGACCAGTACCTATAAAAAAAGAGTGCTGGAAAGTGCCGAAGTCGACTTTCTAACCAGTTATTATACCCAAGATGGAGACAATGCCGCGGTAACTGGTGGTATCGGTACCGAAAAACTGACTGATGTTACTCCCACCATGGTCATTTCCATGCCATTGAATGCCGACGATGTGCTTACAATCGATGCTGGAATCTCTGCCTACACTTCGGCCTCCTCTAGCAATTTGGATCCTTTTGATGCATCAGGTGCCTCTCGAAATGGCGGAGAGGATGACGACGATTTTCAACAAGGTGAAAACCGCAATGCCGCTACCAACCCCACCGGAAGTCCATGGATAGCATCAACGGGCGCTTCACGATCGGACGTTTGGGGAAGTGTCTCTCTCAGTTACGAGCACAGCTCCGATGACCGCAATACCATCTGGGGAGCACATGGAAGTGTAGCCACGGAGTTTGATTACTTTTCAACTGGTTTTGGAGGAAGTTTTTCAAAATTATTCAATGAAAAAAATACTGAATTTACCATAAAAGGGCAAATCTACTTGGATCAATGGAATCCGCGCTACCCTACCGAGTTGGATTCTTATCTGGAATCCGGTGGCAATCTCTACACGGGGTTTTTTGCAGGGGTTACGATTTGGACAGAAGCAGGCACCCCCATCCATCCTGTTGGGGATAATCGCTGGAGTCCTGTGGGTGGTTTCAATCTCATTCAGGACAAGGCCCGAAATTCATATTCGGTATCCTTAAGTTTTTCTCAAATTTTAGGAAAAAATGCACAAATTTCACTTTTCATGGATTTGGTGCAACAGCAAGGCTGGCTTGGAAACCCCATGCAACGGGTTTATTTCAAGGATCGCCCCAATTTTTACATAGGCAATCCTGACGGTATTCCTTTTTACACCGACCCTTCAAATACGGAAACCTTTCAACTTGCCGACGATTTTGAAAGGCTTCCAAGGAAGCGTTTCAAGACACCCATTGGACTTCGATTTAACTATTACCTTAATGAAACCTTTGTTCTGCGTACCTATTACCGTTATTATTTTGACGACTGGGGTATGACCTCCCATACGGCAAACATCGAGTTGCCTATAAAATTAAGCGATCGTTTCACGGTATACCCCATGTACCGGTATTATACCCAAACAGCAATCGATTATTTCGCTCCATTCGAAAGCCACTTGTCTACCGAGACCTATTATACCTCCGATTTTGACTTGTCCGATTACCAAGCCAATCAATTTGGTTTGGGACTTACATATACCGATATTTTTACTAAATTCCACCTCTGGAAACTTGGTTTGAAAAGTATCGATCTGCGTTTCAATCATTATACGCGAAATACGGGGCTAAATGCAAACATCGTTTCTGGAGGGTTTAAATTTATTCTTGACTAACCAAAAACATCATAAATGGCTTTATTAGAAGAGTTTGAACAACAGGGTACCTGGTTGTTCAAGTACCGGAGTTATGTTCCAATAGTGGCACTTGTTGTAGGGTACCTACTGTATTTAAGGACTGAACTGTATCCGGAAACGTTCATCCTGGAAGAAACTCCCTATGAAATTTATTATGAAATGGGGGCTTTGTTGGTGTGCCTTCTTGGATTGGTCATTAGGGTGTACACGGTAGGATACACCCCTGCCAATACCTCGGGAAGAAACCACAGTGAACAGCTGGCCGATTCGCTAAATACCACTGGAAGCTATTCTATGGTGCGGCACCCCCTATATGTGGGCAACTTTTTTATGTGGGTGGGGCCTGCCTTGCTTACGGGAAATATTTGGTTTGTCGTATCTTTCGTTCTATTTTTTTGGCTGTTCTACGAACGCATCATGTTTACCGAGGAGCAATTTCTAAGAAGAAAATTTGGTGATGCATACATTAAGTGGTCCGAAAATATACCCGCATTCATACCCCGCTTTAAAAACTTCAAAAAGCCACCTTTGTCCTTTAGCTGGAAGAAAGTCCTCAAAAAGGAAAAAAATGGACTTTTTGCTGCCTTCTTGATATTTTCCTTTTTTGACGTCTCGGGGGAATTGGTTGAGGGCAATCGGGAGTTCAATTATTTTTTGATCGGGGCTACCGTGTTAACTGGACTCGCCTATGTGGTTTTGAAAATCCTGAAGAAATCGACGAATGTGTTAAACGAAGCAGGGCGGTAGTACTCAATCCCTAATTAATGGCATGGTGCTGCAACGGAGCAATCCTTCTTGTTTGGCGATTTCGGCATAGGGTACCTCCTCCACGGTAAATCCTTCACCCCTTAACCAAGCGTTCAAGCGGGTAAAGTTTTTTTCAGAAATCACTACATCGGGGGAAATGGAGAAAATATTGCTGTTCATCTCGTACATTTCATCCTTGGTGATGTGGAAACAATTCTCCTTTCCAAAAAATTCCAAGAGCCATTGGTATTCACTTTCGATTAAAAATCCTTCTTTATGGATAATGGCCTTTCCTTTTCCCAAAGGCTGAAAACAACAATCCAAATGCAGTGCATTGGCACGGGGATCAAAATTGGACTTCCGCAACGAGAAAGAAACCACTTTTTTATGAGGAAACAATTCCTGAAGGTATTCCACACCTTCCATATTGGTTCGGGCGGTAATGTACTTTCGGTAATCTTTATCCTTGAATGTTCCAACAAAAATATAGTCATTCCAGGGCATCACGTCACCACCTTCAATGTGGGCGTGTTCGGGAAATTCGATGATTTTGGAAGGATCAATTTGCTGAATGACTTCCTCTAGGGCATCTATTTCCTTGGAACGGTCTTCAAGGATGTTAGCGATGACAAATTTATCATCAATAACAAAAGCAATGTCCCGTGCAAAAATTTGGTTGTAGTTGGGAATGATTTCCGGACGGTAGACCCGGACACCATATTTTTCAAAAACCTTGGCTACCGATTCCATTTCGACAATCATGTCTTCTTCAAGGGGATAAGTCCCTGCCTTGATGTGCTCTGCCGATTTAGGATCGTAAGCATCTTGAAGCTTAGGGGTGGGCCCGTTGCTTTGTGCTGTTCCAAGAACCACTGCTCGTAAGCGCGAGATTTCGTCAGTAATGTGAAGTGGAATCATCTTCTAAATATATAAAAAAGCATCCACAAGTAGTGGATGCTTTGAACGATAGCCATAAAATCTTATCGATAATCGATGTCCTTAAAGGCTCTAAGGGTTTCTCCAATATATATCTGCCTTGGACGGCCAATAGGCTCCTTACGCAAGCGCATTTCCCTCCATTGGGCAATCCAACCTGGGAGTCTTCCCAAGGCAAACATGGGGGTAAACATTTCAATGGGAATTCCCAAGGCCCTATAAATGATTCCTGAATAAAAATCGACGTTGGGATACAATTTTCTGTCTACGAAATAGGAATCCTCCAAAGCTTCTTTCTCTAGCCCTTTAGCGATATCCAAAACCTCGTCACTTACGCCTAAATCAGAAAGAACTTCATCTGCAGCTTTCTTGATGATTTTTGCACGTGGGTCGAAATTTTTATAGACTCGGTGCCCAAAACCCATCAGGCGGAAGGGATCGTCTTTGTCCTTAGCTTTGGCCATGTATTTTTTAGTGTCGCCACCATCGGCTTTGATGGCTTCCAACATTTCTATGACTGCTTGGTTGGCTCCTCCATGGAGTGGACCCCAAAGGGCATTGATTCCGGCCGATAATGAAGCAAACAACCCTGCGTGGGAAGATCCCACCATACGCACCGTCGAAGTAGAACAATTCTGTTCGTGATCGGCATGCAAAATCAGTAGTTTGTCCATAGAGTTGGTCACAATCTCGTTGCGCTTGTACTCACCTTGGGGCTTTTTGAACATCATTTTGAGGAAATTTTCCACATACCCCATGGTATCATCTCCATAATCCAAAGGAAGCCCGGCTCTTTTACGATAGGTCCATGCGGTTAGTACCGGAAATTTCCCCAATATTTTTACAATAGCCTTGTACATATCTTCCTCGCTGTCTACATTTACTGAAGAAGGATTGAAGGCTATCAAGGCGCTTGTAAGGGAAGAGAGCACGCCCATGGGGTGTGCCGACTGTGGAAATCCATCCAATATTTTTTTCATGTCCTCAGCCACAATGGACTGATCCCTGATGTCATTGTGAAACTTCTGCAGTTGCTCTCGGGTAGGAAGTTCCCCGAAAATTAGAAGATAGGCTACCTCCAAAAAGTCGGCTTTTTCAGCCAATTCCTCAATAGCGTACCCTCTGTATCTAAGAATGCCCTTTTCACCGTCCAAAAAAGTGATGGCACTTTCACAAGAACCTGTGTTTTTGTAGCCAGGATCCAAGGTAGTGACTCCTTGGGTTGCGCTTCGCAATGTATTAATATCGATGGCAACTTCATTCTCAGTACCTACGGTTACAGGAAACTCATATTTTTTTCCATCTATTTCAATCGTGGCAATTCCAGACATAAAACTTCTTAAATTAATTGGGTTATCAAAGGGATTGCTAAATTACGAAATATTAAGGTATTTTTTTAACAATTCGAAGCCTACTTGGGTTAAAAAATCCTTAAATGCTACACTACTTCGAATAAAAAAACCTGCACTGCGGCAGGTTGTGCTTTAACTGGATCCCTTCTAAACCTTAAAAGCGTTTTTCTGCGGATAGTAGGCCGTTTCACAAAGCTCTTCTTCGATGCGCAAGAGTTGATTGTATTTTGCCATACGGTCACTTCTCGAGGCTGAACCGGTTTTGATCTGCCCCGTATTCAAGGCTACAGCCAAATCGGCAATGGTATTGTCCTCTGTTTCACCACTTCGATGCGACATCACACAGGTATATCCTGCATTTTGGGCCATCCGAACCGCTGCAATGGTTTCACTCAAGGTACCAATCTGGTTAACCTTAATCAGTATGGAATTGGCAATTCCTTCGGAAATTCCTTTTGAAAGACGTTCGACATTGGTTACAAACAGATCGTCCCCCACCAACTGTACTTTGTCTCCTATTTTTTCGGTTAAATATTTCCATCCTTCCCAATCATTCTCGTCCATGCCATCCTCTATGGAAATGATAGGATATTGTGCACACAGTTCAGCCAAATAATCAGCCTGTTCCCTGGAAGTGCGCACTTTCCCTTTATCGCCTTCAAACTTGGTATAGTCGTATTGGCCATTCACATAAAATTCGGCCGAGGCACAATCCAGTGCTATCATCACTTCATCCCCAATTTTGTAACCTGCCTTTTCCACGGCTTTGGCAATGGTATCCAATGCATCTTCCGTTCCCTCCAGGGTTGGAGCAAAGCCTCCCTCATCTCCAACGGCAGTACTCAAGCCTCTATCGTGTAGTACTTTCTTGAGGTTATGAAATATTTCCGAGCCCATTTGCATGGCATGGGTAAAAGTTTTAGCCTTAACGGGCATTACCATAAATTCCTGAAATGCAATGGGGGCATCGCTATGTGAGCCTCCATTGATAATGTTCATCATTGGAACTGGTAACGTCTTTGCACTTACACCACCAACATAACGATATAGTGGCATCCCTAGCTCATTGGCTGCTGCTTTTGCAGCAGCAAGGGATACGCCCAAAATGGCATTGGCGCCTAGTTTTGATTTATTTTTTGTTCCATCCAACTCGATCATGATGCGATCGATTTCTTCTTGATCGAACACCGAAATTCCCAAAAGCGTACCCGCAATTTTTCCGTTTACATGTTCAACAGCTTTCATTACTCCTTTGCCCATATAAGCATTACCGCCATCCCGCAATTCAACGGCTTCATGTTCTCCTGTGGATGCTCCCGAAGGCACCGCTGCGCGGCCCACATATCCATTTTCGGTAGTCACATCGACCTCGATGGTAGGATTTCCACGGGAATCAAATATTTGGCGGGCGTGGATATCGATAATAATACTCATATCAAAAAGTTGATTGGTTAATTTTCATGTGAAGATACAAAAGAACTGCCATTTTAAAGTTTGGAAGGCTGAAATATGGCTCCCTTTTTACCCGATAACGTTTTCGAATAGACCCAAACAAGTACCCCTCGGTTAAAGTGCTTCCTGCAATAGGTACTTTTCAATATTTTGAATGAATTGATCGAACAGGTATGAGGCATCGTGTGGTCCCGGACTGGCCTCGGGATGGTATTGTACCGAAAACGCCGGCCGATCCTTCAACTGGATGCCCGCTACCGTATAATCGTTCAGGTGCATATGGGTAACTTCGACATTGGGGTGACTCTCAGCTTCTTCTCGGTTAATGGCAAAACCATGGTTCTGTGAGGTAATTTCCCCTTTACCTGTCAAAAGGTTTTTGATGGGATGGTTGATTCCTCGGTGCCCATGATGCATTTTGTACGTTGAAATGCCATTGGCCAATGCCAGCACTTGATGTCCCAAACAAATTCCAAACACTGGCATGTTGGTTTCCAGGATTTTTTGGGTGGTTTGTATGGCCTCCTTTAGAGGCTCTGGATCTCCTGGCCCATTACTGATAAAATAGCCATGTGGTTCGAAGGATTGCAGTTCCTCAAAACTTGCATTATAGGGGTATACTTTAACATAGCAGTCCCTTGCAGCCAAATTGCGCAGGATGTTTTTCTTAATGCCCAAATCCAATGCCGAAATACGGTACTTGGCATTTTCATTGCCCCAATAGTAGGGTTCCTTGGTCGACACTTTTGAAGCCAGTTCCAATCCATTCATATCAGGAATTTTGGCCAACTGTGCTTTCAAGCCTTCAATATTGTCCACTTCCGTGCTGATTACCGCATTCATGGCCCCATGATCGCGAATGTAACTCACCAAGGCTCTCGTATCCACATCACTTATGGCCAACAAATTGTGCGCATTCAGAAAATCTTCCAAAGGTGCATCGGCTGCTACGCGGGAGTACTGGTAGGAAAAGTTTCGGCAAATGAGGCCCGCAATTTTAATCGCCTCTGATTCTACTTCTTCGCGATTGGTACCGTAGTTTCCAATGTGGGCATTGGTGGTGACCATTAGTTGCCCAAAGTAAGAAGGATCGGTAAAAATTTCTTGGTAACCGGTCATTCCGGTATTGAAACAAACTTCGCCAAAAGCGGAACCCTCTCTTTCGCCTACAGCCTTCCCATAAAAAATGGTGCCATCGGCTAACAAAATGAGGGCTTTTTTACGTGTCTGGTATTTCATTTAAAAAAAAGGTTTTACAAAAATACAATAAAAAAAGGGACCAACTCAAATCGTTAGTCCCTTACTTATTTACAAGCTTTGTTCATTTATTCTTCTTCCTTCGTAGCTTCAGGCTTTACTACTGGTGCAGCTGCTTTGGGGCTGCTTCCCCTTCGGCTTCGACGAGTCGATTTTTTCTTGCTAGCGTTTCCTGCATTGTACGATTCGTTGTAGTCTACCAATTCAATCATAGCCATGTCGGCATTATCCCCCAATCGGTTCCCCAATTTAATAATTCGGGTGTACCCTCCTGGACGATCTCCAACCTTAACAGCTACTTCGCGGAATAGCTCGGTAACGGCGTCCTTTTGGCGAAGACGGCTAAACACTATACGACGATTGTGTGTAGTGTCTTCTTTGGATTTGGTAACCAAAGGTTCCACAAATAGTTTCAAGGCTTTTGCTTTGGCCAAGGTAGTATTGATGCGCTTGTGTTCGATAAGCGAACAAGCCATGTTAGCCAACATCGACTTTCTATGGGCCGTTTTTCTACCTAAATGATTGACTTTTTTTCCGTGTCTCATGACGTTTTGTTTTAATCACCATCTTGCTTCCATACCCAAAAGTGGGGAGCAAATTATGGAGAAGTTAATCTTTATCCAGTTTATATTTTGACAGATCCATTCCAAAATTAAGGCCTTTGGTGCTTACCAACTCTTCGAGCTCGGTCAAGGATTTCTTACCGAAGTTTCGGAATTTCATCAAGTCGTTTTTGTTGTACGATACCAAATCGCCCAAGGTATCCACCTCGGCAGCTTTCAAGCAATTCAGTGCACGGACGGAAAGGTCCAAATCAATCAATTTGGTCTTTAACAGTTGACGCATGTGCAAGGATTCTTCATCATAGGTCTCTGTCTGTGCAATTTCATCGGCCTCTAAAGTAATGCGTTCATCACTGAACAGCATAAAGTGGTGGATGAGGGTCTTGGCCGCTTCAGTAAGGGCATCCTTAGGATGAATGGAACCATCGGTAATGATTTCAAAAACCAACTTTTCATAGTCGGTTTTTTGTTCTACCCGATAGTTTTCAATACTGTACTTCACATTTTTGATGGGTGTATAGATTGAATCGGTAAAAATAGTTCCCAAGGGTGCATTGGCCTTTTTATTTTCTTCGGCAGGAACATAGCCACGTCCTTTTTCGATGGTAATCTCGAAGTTAAGGTTGACTTTTTGATCCATATTGCAAATAATCAATTCTGGGTTCAATACTTGGAATCCGGAAATGAATTTTTGGAAATCACCGGCGGTCAATTGGTCACTGCTGGAAACCGAAATGGTCACCGTTTCATTATCGATTTCATCGATTTGTCTTTTAAGACGCACCTGTTTCAAATTTAAGATGATCTCGGTAACATCTTCCACGACTCCCGCAATGGTTGAAAATTCGTGGTCAACCCCTTCGATGCGCACCGAAGTGATTGCAAAACCTTCCAAAGAGGAAAGCAATACACGTCTTAGGGCGTTACCAACCGTCAATCCATAACCAGGTTCCAAAGGGCGAAATTCGAATTTCCCTTCGAAATCGGTGGAATTGATCATGATAACTTTGTCAGGCTTTTGAAAATTAAATACTGCCATAATGTGACTCGTGTAGGTTTTAGATTATTTAGAATATAATTCGACGATGAA
>DJVA01000048.1 GCA_002440705.1 Flavobacteriaceae bacterium UBA6268
AATTTAGGGAGCCATTTTTAAGTTTGAAGGCCAAGTTTCTGTGTTTAATTATCAAAAGGGTCCTAGTTACCGTTGTTTGTTTGAAAACCCGCCGAAGGCTGCTTTGGCAAATTGTTCAGAAATTGGCGTTCTTGGGGTATTGCCTGGTATTATTGGTTCCATGATGGCCAATGAAGTGCTGAAAATCATTCTTGAACTTGGGAATGTATTAAGTGGAAGGGTATTGCTGTATGAGTCCTTGACCAGTAAAATAACCACGATTGAAATTACACGAAAAGAGGAAATCATCAAGGAGGTGCTCCAAGGAAAAGAAACGTTCCAGGAACAGTTTAACGATCCTTTTTGTGGGGCCGCACCACTTGAGGTGAGCGTATTGGAAATCCTTCAACAAGAGGTGCAGTTAGTAGATGTGCGCAATCTGGATGAACTTCCGAAAGTGACAAGCATGGAAGTAACCCGTATCCCTTTACACGAACTCGAAAATCGTATCAATGAACTAAACCCTGAAAAGAAAATAGTGCTGTTTTGTGCCACTGGAAGAAGAAGCCTTATGGCCGTTTCCTTATTGCAGGGCAAAAACTTCATGAATTGCGCTAGTTTAAGAGGAGGAGCGCAAGAACTTTTGAATCATCAGAAAAATATAGTGCATGAAAACACATAAGCCCAAGAACGTATTCATTCAGGGGCCAATTAGCCCTGATTTTATTGCGGATTCCATTGCCAAACATCAGACCAAAACAAGTATTGGTGCCCATACGATATTTCTGGGGCAAGTACGCGCCGATACCATTAAGGGAAAAGAGGTTACAGGTATTACGTATACGGCCTATGAGGAAATGGCTCATGAAAAGTTTCATGAAATCCGTGAAACCAGTTTTGAAAAGTTCAACCTAACCTGTATGCACATCTACCATAGTTTGGGTATGGTGAAGGCCGGTGAAATTTGCATGTTCCTCTTTGTTTCGTCCACTCGAAGGAAAGAGGTATTCAAGGCGATGGAATATTTGGTGAACGAGATCAAGGAAAAGGTGCCCATTTTTGGAAAGGAACTTTTTGAGGATGCTTCACATCAATGGAAAGTGAATACCTAACTTTAAAGTAGCAACGCCCAATTTGTAACTATGATTGATATAACCCATAAAACCCATACACTCCGTAGCGCTACTGCCCAAGCCATTGTATTGGTCAGTAAACCGGAAACGATTTTAGCCATTGAACGGGGAATGGTCCCCAAAGGGGACGTATTTTCCATGAGCAAAGCAGCCGGATTGTTGGGCGTGAAAAAGACTCCAGAATTGCTCCCGGATTGTCACCCACTTCCGATTGAGTACACTGGGATTGATTTTGAAATCAACGGATTGGAAATCACCGTGCGGTGCACCATCAAAACAATCTATAAAACAGGGGTAGAGGTGGAAGCCATGCACGGGGTCAGCGTAGTAGCACTAAACATGTACGATATGTTGAAACCCATCGATAAGGGCGTTGAAATCCGGCACATCAAATTATTGAAGAAGCAAGGCGGGAAATCGGATTACTCCGATACCTTCAACAAGGTCTTATCGGCAGCGGTCATTGTATGTTCCGATTCCATTTCGGAAGGAAAAAAGGAGGATTATGCCGGTAAGGCAGTAATGGCAAAATTGGAATCTTGTGGGGTTCTTGTAAAAGATTACCAAATCATTCCCGACGAAAAGGAACTCATTCAGGAAAAGGCAAAACACTATCATCAAGAAGGGATCGATCTCATTATTTTTTCTGGCGGAACTGGGCTTTCCCATCGGGATGTTACCCCCGAAGCACTACTGCCTCTTCTGGAACGAAGAATCCCCGGAATTGAAGAGGCCATCCGTAGTTACGGTCAGGATCGCACTCCGTATTCCATGCTTTCGCGAAGTGTGGCGGGTTCCTTGGGCGAGAGCCTTTTACTGGCCTTACCGGGTTCAACTAAAGGAGCCCAGGAATCCATGGATGCACTATTTCCAGCATTGTTGCATATTTTCAGGATTTTTCAAGGAGCAAAACACGATTCATGAACAAGGATCAAAACATACTCACTGATACTTTTGGTAGAGCCCATGGGTATTTGCGTATTTCCCTGATTGAACGCTGCAATTTGCGATGTACCTATTGCATGCCTGCCGAGGGCATTCCGCTTTCCCCTAAATCCCATCTTATGAGTTATGAAGAGGTTTATACTATTGCAAAAACCTTTGCGGATTATGGGGTTTCCAAAATCAGGATCACAGGGGGTGAACCTCTGGTACGTAAGGATTTCCCGTTGATTCTAGAAAAATTGGCTTCCCTTCCTGTGGAATTGGCCCTTACCACTAATGCAGTTGCTGTAGACCGGTACCTAGATACGTTCAAAAAATTTAGATTGAATCACATCAATGTAAGCTTAGATTCGCTAGATGCTGAGAAATTCAAACAAATAACCCGAAGGGACTACTTCGAAAAAGTATGGAGGAATTTCCATACCTTGATTGAACACGGTTTTAAGGTAAAGTTGAATGCGGTATTGATGAAAGGAATCAATGAGGACGAGGTGGTAGATTTCATCCGTTTAACGGAAAAACTTCCCATATCGGTTCGATTTATCGAATTTATGCCTTTTGATGGGAACCGATGGAACCTGGACAAACTGGTTTCTTACCAGGAAGTGCTGCAAAAAGCCCAGGATGCTTTCGGGAAACATGAAGTTGTGCGGTTGGACGATGCTCCTAACGATACCTCCAAAAATTTCAAAATAAAAGGATACGAGGGCTCTTTTGCCATTATCAGTACGGTGACCAACCCGTTTTGTGATAGCTGCAACCGATTGCGCCTTACGGCCAATGGCCGACTGAAGAATTGTCTTTTTTCCGCATCGGAATCTGATTTGCTAACACCCTTGCGACTTGGGAAACCCATCGAGCCTATAATCTCTAAGGCCGTTCAGTCAAAATTCGGGGTACGTGGAGGGATGGACACCCTGGAGAAGTTGAAAGACCCCAAATTTCACTCCCAAAACAGAAGTATGATCGCCATTGGAGGATAATTTAAAGTACTTCTTCAGGTAAATTTTAATTAAATGTTTAATATTATACATTGAAAATTGATATAAAATGACCGATCAAGACATTGCGAAACAAGTTACCTTAAAACACATTAGCCAGATTGCAGAAAAATTGGGGCTCGATCAGGAACAATTAGACTTATACGGGAAGTATAAGGCCAAACTTCCTCATTCAATTATTGATCGGGAAAAAGTTAAAAAAAGCAACCTCATTTTAGTGACTGCCATTTCACCCACTCCTGCGGGCGAAGGCAAGACCACGATGTCTATTGGGCTCTCCGAGGGATTGCACCAGTTGGGAAAACGTACCATCGTGGTTTTAAGGGAACCTTCCTTGGGCCCCGTCTTCGGAATTAAAGGGGGCGCTACCGGAGGTGGGTATTCCCAAGTGCTTCCCATGGAAGATATCAATTTGCATTTTACAGGTGATTTTTCAGCGATTGAGAAGGCACATAATCTACTTTCAGCAGTCATCGATAATAATATTCAAAGTAAGACGAATTCCTTGGGAATTGACGCACGAACCGTAAAATGGAAGCGCGTGATGGATATGAACGACCGAGCCCTGCGGCATATCATTGTGGGACTGGGAGGGACTACTTCCGGAGTGCCTCGGGAAACAGGTTTCGATATTACAGCCGCTTCTGAAATCATGGCCATTCTTTGCCTTTCGGACAATTTGGAAGACCTTAAAAGACGATTGGGAAATATTTTTGTGGGCTATACTTTTCAAAAGAAACCCATTTATGCCAGGGATTTAAAAGTGGAAGGTGCCATGGCCGCTTTGCTGAAAGAAGCCATAAAACCCAATTTGGTACAAACCATTGAAGGAAACCCCGCCATCATTCACGGAGGTCCTTTTGCCAATATCGCTCAAGGGACCAATTCGGTTATTGCAACACGAATGGGGATGTCTTTGGCCGATTATACGGTAACCGAAGCTGGATTTGGAGCAGATCTGGGAGCGGAAAAGTTTTTGGACATTAAATGCCAAAGCGCAGGAATTGCACCAAAAGCAGTGGTACTTACAGCGACCATTCGGGCCTTGAAGTACCACGGAGGGGCACCGCTATCCGACTTAACAACCCCCAACCCGGATGCAGTGAAAAAGGGATTGCCCAATTTGGAAAAACATTTGGAAAATGTGAAACAGTTCGGCATTACGCCCATAATTGCCATTAACCGGTTTGTGTCTGATAGCGACGAAGAAATTGCAATCATCAAGGAATTTGCCGAATCAATTGGAATACGTGTGGCGCTTGCTGAAGTGTGGGCCAAAGGGGGAAAAGGGGCTTTGGAATTGGCACAGCAGGTGGTTGAAACCGTAGAAGCCTCTAAAGGAACTTTTACTCCGGTCTATTCATGGGATATGGATGTTACTTCCAAGATCGAGGCCATTGCCACCAAAATTTATGGAGCCGACCAAGTGGAATATTCCGCTCAAGCAAAAAAAGACCTGCAGACGATTGCCGAATTGGGCTTGGAAGCATTGCCGATTTGTATCGCGAAAACCCAAAAGTCCTTGTCGGACAATCCTAAATTGCTGGGAAGGCCCAAGGATTTTACCATTACCATTCGGGAGATTGAAATTGCTGCTGGAGCGGGATTTTTGGTACCAATTTCCGGTGAAATGATGCGAATGCCTGGCCTACCTGCACATCCAGCATCAGAGAACATAAGCATTGATAATGAAGGAAATATCACTGGTTTATTTTAACAAATGGAATGAAATATTCCCTTAACTTTGTGAAAATCGGTTATATCCTTAGAATCCGCTATGGCAACCAGAAAGTATCAAGGCAAGAAATTCGATGAAAAGGACTCAAGCACTATTTGGGATCCCCTCAATATTGAAGAAGCCTTGCAGGTCGATATCAACAATGCCCCTTTCACGGTTTCCATGCGAACTCCTGGCGACGATGCTTATCTCATTCGGGGGTTATTGCATTCAGAAGATATTATCAAGAACCCCGGCTTTATCCCAGACATTATTTTAAAGAAGCAAAACGAGGCGGGTATTGTTTCGATAGTAAATGTGACCATTCCCGATGCTGAACTGGGAGCAGGGTATTCCAATAGTCGTAGTTTATTGTCGGTTTCTTCCTGTGGAATTTGTGGAAAAACAGCATTGAGTGATTTGTCCTTTATCGGCGCAACCTTAAATGACTCCCAAAAACTGGATATTGCAATCTTACCGGAGTTATTTAAGAAAATGCAGACAAGACAAATCGATTTCAAACAATCGGGTGGAACCCATGCCGCTGCTGCTTTCACAATGGACGGTTCCCTCCTGTGCGTTATGGAGGATATTGGTAGACACAATGCGGTGGACAAAGTAGTGGGCAAATTAATTACCATGGGCCAACTGGATGCGGCTAAGATCATGACCGTAAGCGGAAGGATTTCCTATGAAATTGTGGTAAAATGCTTCAAGGCCAAAATTCCAATTTTGGCAGCGGTTTCAGCACCTTCTTCCCTTGCTGTGGATTATGCCAAGGAATTGGGCCTCACCGTGTTTGGATTTTGTCGAGAGCAAAGGGCTACCTGCTATGCACATCCCCAGCGAGTAAAAAATACAACATCAAATGAAGGTTCAGAAAATAAAGCCAGTTAAACCAAGCGTATGTCAGATAACTTAAGTGAACTTTTAGGAAAAAAAGGGATTGGCGGCAGCCTCTTCGACAAAATGGGGAAGCTGAGCCGTGAGGATGGGGGTTCCCCTTCAGAAGCGCAATTGACTGCCTTGGCCGAGGAGTTCCTGGTAGGAAAAGCCAATACCTTTGGCACGGCTACTTTTTATGACTTTCTGAAACCGGAGAACAAAGGTAAGAAGGTGTATGTGTGCAATGGATCGGCTTGCTTGTGTGCAGGAACACAGGATACCGTGCTGGAATCCCTTCAACAAGAATTTAAACATGACGAAATTGGGCACATGACCTGTTTGGGCCGTTGCCACGAAAACAGTGCTTTTCATTATCAGGGGAAAAATTACTCTGGGAAAGCCATTCACGGCTTGGATGAAATTATAAAGAGCCAAAAAAACCAATACCAAGACGCCTATCAGGTTCGGGCTAGTGGTGCGGCCATTTTAACCAAACCATTTACGCAAATAGATGCCTATTATACCCCTTTCAAAAAAGCCCTACAGGCTTCACCCGAAGCAGTGCTGGAAGAAATTAAAACCTCCAATTTAAGGGGCCGGGGAGGAGCAGGATTTCCCATGGGGTTGAAATTGGAGTTTTGCCGAAAAGCCGAGAACGACACCAAATTCGTTATTTGCAATGCCGATGAAGGAGATCCCGGAGCTTATTCCGATAGGTACTTGTTGGAAGCAAGACCCCATTCCGTACTTTTCGGAATGTTAGTTGCCGGTTATCTGGTGAAAGCAAATTATGGAATCCTTTACATTAGGGCAGAATATCCCGAATCGGTGACCATTGTCCAAGACGCCATCGACCAGCTTCGCGAACATGGGCTTATTGGGGTGGATATTGAGGGAAGTGGTTTTAACTTTGACATCAAAATCATCCAAGCCCAAGGTTCCTACATTTGTGGGGAGGAAACGGCCCTAATCAATTCCATCGAAGGCCAAAGACCTGAAGTAAGGGTTCGGCCACCATATCCAGCACAGAAAGGCTTGTTCAACAAACCTACGGTAGTAAACAATGTTGAAACCTTAGCGGCCTTGCACTACATATTGGAACACGGCGGCCTTGCCTGGAAACAAATTGGAACTGAAAAGTCTTCCGGAACTAAATTGGTTTCGCTGGATAGTTATTTCAATGCCCCAGGAATTTATGAGGTGGAAATGGGGACACCACTTTCAACAGTAATCTACGATCTAGGAAAAGGCTTTAAAAAAGAGGTGAAGGCATTGCACATTGGTGGACCCTTGGGAGGCATTGTCCCACTTTCCAAAATTGGAGACCTCACTTTGGACTTTGAGTCTTTTTCCAAAGAAGGATTTCTATTGGGGCACGCTTCTGTGGTGAGTATCCCATCCAACTTTTCCATGATGCGCTATATAGAACATTTGTTCGATTTTGCTGCTTATGAAAGTTGTGGGAAGTGCTTTCCATGCCGTTTGGGTACCAAACGAGGTCATGAATTGACCTCCAAAGCATTGGAGTCTGATTATAAAATAGATCGCACACTTTTTAACGATTTGCTCAGCACCCTGGAGCAAGGATCGCTTTGTGCACATGGGGGCGGTATCCCGCTACCCATTCGAAACGCCCTTACCTATTTTGAAGGGGAACTCAAGGCGTATTTTAACTAAAACTATGTTACCATGAAGAAGGCATACATCGATAATCAATCGTTCGAAATTGTTGACGGGGAAACAATCCTCTCCTTTATCAGGAGGAATCGTGAAAAACAATTGGTTCCTACTTTATGTGATGCCCCTAACCTCGATCCATTTGGCTCTTGTCGGGTTTGTAGTGTAGAAGTGGCCCTGTCGGAGCATGGTCCCGTAAAAACCATGGCTTCTTGCCATACCCCAGTGGCTGAAGGGCAATACATCTACACGAGTACAGAGTCTGTTAAAGCTCTCAGAAAGAACATTATAGAATTGGTTTTGACCGATCATCCCTTGGATTGCCTTACCTGTGAGGTTAATGGAAATTGTGAATTGCAAACGGTGGCTGCCCAGGTAGGCATTCGTAACGTGCGTTACCCAAATGGGGATAACCATTTAAGTAAAGATAAAGATTTGAGTCATCCCTACATGACCTCCGACTTCTCAAAGTGCATCAACTGTTACCGATGTGTACGTGCCTGCGATGAAGTTCAAGGGCAGTTTGTCCTAAGCATGGCAGGAAGGGGTTTTGATTCGCATATAGTGAAAGGCATAGATCAGTCTTTTATGGATTCGGATTGTGTGAGCTGTGGCGCCTGTGCCCAAGCGTGTCCTACCAGTGCCATATCCGATGTGTTCCAATCCAAATCCATTGAAGCTACCGAAATTACCCGAACGATCTGTACCTATTGTGGGGTGGGATGCAATTTGGATGTTGCAACCAAAAACAATGAAATTCTTAGCATTACAGCACCCTATGATGCCGAAGTGAACCAAGGGCACACCTGTTTGAAAGGCCGTTATGCTTTTAAGTTTTACAATCATCCGGAACGGTTGAATGCTCCCATGATCAAGCGAAATGGGGTTTTTGAAAAAGTAAGCTGGGATGAGGCGCTCGATTATGTAGCTTCAAAGTTTCAATACTTTAAAGAGGAATTTGGACCCGATTCCCTTGCAGGGGTTTCCTCTTCACGTTGCACCAATGAAGAGAATTATCTGATGCAGAAATTCTTCAGGGCAGTGATTCAAACCAATAACATCGATGGCTGTGCACGGGTCTGTCATTCACCTACGGCATTAGGAATGCAGCGAACTTTTGGTACGGGAGCTGCAACCAATTCCATTGAGGATTTGAAACATACCAACTGCATCATGGTTATTGGAGCCAATCCAACAGATGCTCATCCGGTAACAGGAGCCAAATTGAAGCAGTTTGCTATGAAATCGGACCATGTGAGTATCGTGATCGATCCTCGTCGTACCGAACTGGCCAAATATGCCACCTATCATTTGGCCTTGAGGCCCGGCACTAATGTGGCGGTGTTGAACATGATGATGTACTATATTATTTCAGAAGGCTACGTGGATGCTCAATTTGTGGATCAGAGAACGGAAGGTTACGAAGCCTTTAAAAAGGAAATTCTAAATATCGACCTAGATCATCTAGAAGCTGTTTCTGGCGTCAATAGGAAGTTGGTGAAGGAAGCGGCTTTGGCCTATGCTTCGGCTCCCAATGCCATGTCCTTTCACGGATTGGGGGTTACAGAACATTCCCAAGGGACATTTACGGTGATGCAAATTGCCGATCTGGCACTACTAACCGGTAATATTGGTCGCCCTGGGGTTGGAGTAAACCCGCTACGGGGTCAGAACAATGTACAGGGAAGTGCCGATATGGGGGTTCAACCCCATCAAGGAGCGGGTTATCTGGACATCACCAATGAAAATGTCAATAAAAAGTACAATGAGTTTTATGGGGTTTCAGTACCCCAGCACATAGGGTATAAGATTCCTGAAATGTTCGATGCGGCCTTGAGTGGAAAACTAAAAGCCCTATGGATTATTGGGGAAGATCTTGTGCAGACCGACCCCAACACTCAAAAAGTAATTAGGGCGTTGGAGGCAACTGATTTGGTTATAGTTCAGGAATTGTTTATGACTGAAACCGCCAAATATGCAGATGTCATTTTTCCAGGATCTTCGTTTTTGGAAAAAAGCGGGACTTTCACTAACGGTGAACGTAGAGTACAAGCGGTACGGCAGGTCGTTCCACCGGTCGAAGGTACCCGTCCCGATGGACAGATCATTGTGGATATGATGAATAAAATGGGCTATCCGCAACCCGATTACACTCCAGAGGGCATGCTGGAGGAAATTTCCCAAATTGTTCCATTCTTTGCGGGAATCCGTTGGGATCGTTTGGGGAAGAACGGACTACAGTGGCCCGTTGCAGAAGATGGTACCGATACCAAAATCCTTCACACTGCTGAATTTAAAAGGGGGAAAGGGTATTTTGAGTATAACCCATGGGTAGAAACCAAGGAATTGACGGCCCATTCAAAAGAATATCCATACATACTTACCACCAATCGGGAATTGGAACATTACAATTGTGGGGCCATGACACGTAGAACTGCGAATGAGCAGATTTTGTCCGACGATTACCTCTTAATCCATCCTGAAGATGCCGATGCCTATTTCATCAAGGAAGGCGATTATGTTTGTTTGGAATCCCCAAGGGGGAAAGTAGACATCAAAGCCCGTGTGACCGATGAAGTTAAAAAGGGTGTATTGAGTACGACGTTTCACTTTCCCGAAATCATGATCAACAACCTCACTGGGGATGTACACGATTCCGAAGCTATGTGCCCAGAATACAAAGTAGTGGCCGTTCGTATCCGTAAAAGCAAAGGGAAATATAAGGAGGTAATGAAATAGGTTTGAAAAATTTTTTTCATTTTTTCCTAGATAGTAGCATCTGGGTTTCCTTGGCCGTTTGTGGATTCACCGGGCTGTCTTTTATCTATTGGGACGTATCTGTGGATTATGTCTTTATTGCCTTTGTTTTTTTTGGGAGCATTACTGGCTACAATTTTGTGAAGTTTGCCACTCGGGCCGGACTTCACCATCGTAGTTTGACGCGCTATTTAAGAGCCATTCAAGTCTTTTCATTTCTTTGCTCCGCAGCCTTTATTTATCTGTTTTATCGCCTACCCCAAGGCATGCAATTCGTATCAATCGTTTTTGGGATTTTCACGTTCTTATATACCATTCCTGTTTTCAACAAAAAAAGCCTGCGAACCCTGTCTGGCCTTAAAATATTCATTGTGGCATGGGTATGGACCGGTGTAACGGTGGTGTTGCCATGGCTCTATTCGCAATCAACATGGACTTGGGACGACACGGTATTTTTGTCGCAACGATTTCTTTGGGTTTTGGTACTCACTTTGCCTTTTGAAATTCGGGATTTGAAATTTGACCACCCCACTTTGGGTACTTTGCCTCAACTTATGGGTGTTTCCAGAACCAAGATGCTGGGATGGTTTTTACTGGTTTCTATTGCTATTCTTGGGATTTTTGCAAAAAAGGCAGGAAATTTATTCGGGTATACTGAAATTTTCTTCTTAGGAGTTTTGGCAGTGCTTTTGGCATTCGCTACCAAGGATCGGGCGAAGTATTTTGCTGCCTTTTGGGTAGAAGGCATACCACTGTTCTGGTTGGCAACGTATTGGCTTTTGGATTATTTGTTCAGCTCCTGATGGAGCCTTTCCTTTAAGAGTTCCTTTTCCTTGTCAGGCAAGGATTTTAAGTGGGCATCCTGGATGGTTTGGGTTAATCTTTGATTTTGGGCCGTGTATTTCCTGCAGGCTTTGCAATACAACAAATGAATGTTGAGCCGTAACTTTTCCCAAAAGGTGGCTTCTCGGTATTGCGATTTATCACAGATGTGATTGGCCTCGTCACACGGAATTTTTATTTTCATGATTTAAACCAATTTGCTTCCAGGCACTCTGCCAACGCTTTCCGCGCGCGGTGGATGATAACCCAGAGATTAGACGGAGTGATCTCAAATTCATTACAGATGGTTTCTGTATCGACACCATCAATTGTTTTCATTTTAAAAATCAACGCTTGTTTTTCGTTGATGGAATCCAAGCATTTCAATATGGCCAGCCCCAGTTCTTCATTTTCCATAAGATCTTCCGCGGTTTTATCGGAAAGATCTTCTACCTGTTCTTCCAACCAATCCCCTTCATTTTCGGTATCCCTAAACTGGATGCGAACTTCTGCTTTTCCTTTGGCGCTGTTTATTTTTCGATAATAGTCAATAATCTTCCGTTTTAGGATGGCAATGAGCCAAGTACGTTCGGAAGCTTCCCCTTTGAAATGTTTCATCGATTTCAACCCTGCCAAAAAGGTCTCGGAAACCAAATCTTGGGCAATTTCATGATTGTTTACCCTTACAATGGTGTAATTGTAAAGGTAATCAGCATAGCGGTCTACCCAATTTTCGGGGTGAAGCTCCTCAACTGCCATAGCGATTTTTTAGTTGGATTGCATAAAAATAGCAAAGATTTTTAGAATGCCATTAGTTTTTACTACCAAGCAAACCCGCCCTTCGCAACAAAGCTTCTGGATTGGGTTTCTGCCCCCGAAATTGCACATATAAATCCATGGGATCTTGCGTACCCCCTTGGGACAGCACATAAGTCTTGAATTTTTGGGCTACCTTACGGTTGAATATGCCTTCTTGTTTAAAATATTCAAAAGCATCTGCATCCAGGACTTCGGCCCATTTGTAACTATAATATCCTGCAGAATACCCCCCTTGAAAAATATGACTAAAGGAAGTGCTCATACAAGTGTCCGGTGTTGTTGGGTATAAATTGGTTGAAAGAAATGCCGCTTCTTCAAATGCTTTTACATTGTTAATATTTGATGGATCACTCCCGTGCCAGGCCATATCCAACAATCCAAAACTTAATTGCCTAAGCGTTTGCATGCCCTCATGAAAAGTGGCCGATTCCTTTATTTTCTGGATGTATTCCATGGGGATGGTAGCTCCGGTTTGGTAATGTTTGGCAAATAACTCCAGGCTCTCCTTTTCGTAACACCAATTTTCCATTACCTGACTGGGAAGTTCAACAAAGTCCCAAAAAACGCTAGTGCCTGAAAGCCCCGAATAGGTGGTGTTAGCCAACATTCCATGCAAGGCATGGCCAAATTCATGGAACAGGGTTGTAACTTCATTGAAAGTTAAAAGGGAAGGCTTATCGGGAGTTGGTTTTGAAAAATTGCAAACAATAGAAACATGAGGCCTTTCGTTTACCCCATTTTTAATTTGTTGAGGCTTGAAACTAGTCATCCACGCACCCCCCCGTTTTCCGGACCTTGGATGAAAATCGGCATAGAATAAGGCCACATAGTTGCCATCTTCGTCTTGTACTTCATAGGTTTTTACATCGGCATGGTAGGTGTCGATATAGTGTACTTCATTGAAGTTTAGTCCGTAAAGCTTGTTGGCCACCAAAAAAACGCCATCGATTACCTGATTCAAGGAGAAAAAAGGTTTCAATGTTTCATCGTCCAAGGCAAACCGTTCTTGCTTCAACTTTTCAGCATAAAAGGCGCCATCCCATTTTTCAAGTCGGTCGATGCCATCCAGTTTTTTTGCAAATGCTTCAAGCTCATCAAACTCAAATTGGGCTGCAGGTTTGGCTTTTATGAGCAGTTCTGTCAAAAAAGCATTCACTTTTTCGGGACTTTCAGCCATGCGCTCCTCCAGTACGAAATGGGCATGCGAAGGATAACCAAGTAAACGGGCGCGTTGGTGCCGAAGGTTTACAATCGTTAAAACGATGGCTTCATTGTTGGCCGCATTTTCATGAAATCCTTTTGAACCAAATGCAAGGGAAAGTTCTTTTCGAAGCTTTCTGTTTTCAGCATATTTCATGAAAGGAACGTAGCTTGGATAATCCAAGGTAATCAACCAACCTTCTTTTCCTTTATCCCTAGCAGCGTGTGTTGCAGCTTCCTTAATGCTTTCCGGAAGTCCTGCAAGATCGGTTTCTTGGGTAAGGAGCATTTCAAAGGCATTGGTTTCGGCCAAGACGTGTTCCCCAAATTTAAGGGTGCTTTGGGCCAATTCTGCGTCGATTTTTCTAAGCTGCACCTTCTTTTCTTCGGGCAAATTGGCTCCATTTCTCGAAAATCTTTTATAGAGTTTTTCAAGGAGCATCTGTTGCTCTTGGTTTAGGGAGATCGTTTCCCGGTGTCCATAAACCGTTTTTACCCTTTGGAAGAGCGGTTCATTCAATAAGAGGTCGTTTTTGAACTCTGAGAGCAACGGTGAAACCTCTTGGGCTATTTGCTGTAATTCGTCGTTGGTCTCAGCACCATTCAGGTTGAAAAAAATACTGGTTACGCGGTCCAACTGACTCCCCGTTCGTTCTATGGCATCAACCGTATTTTCAAAAGAAGGCGAATCAGGATTTTGAGCAATGTCATCAATTTCGACTTTGGTCTCGGTAATCAAAGCCTTGATTGCAGGTAGGAAATGCTCGTTTTTTATTTTGGAAAAAGGGGCGGCATCAAATTTTTCTAATAGTGGATTATTCATAAAAAAGGGGAATAACTCGGGAAATATAACTACGTAAGAAATTAAAAGGATTTCAGGAATTAGGCATGGCTATTTTTTAAGTTCTTTGGCTCCATCCTCCACTTTTTTTTGAAGACTGATTTTGTATGCGACAATTCGCTCCAATATGGAGGCATTGTTACTGCCAATAATCTGCGCGGCCAAAATTCCTGCATTTTTGGCTCCATTTAGGGCTACGGTGGCTACAGGCACTCCCCCTGGCATTTGCAGGATGGATAGCACGGAGTCCCAGCCATCTATGGAATTACTGGACTTTACAGGAACACCGATGACTGGAAGGGGGGAAAGTGATGCGACCATTCCAGGAAGATGTGCAGCACCTCCAGCCCCTGCAATGATTACCGAAATGCCCCTGGTGTGGGCATTTTTGCCATAGTCGAATAGCTTATCGGGGGTTCGATGGGCCGAGACAATATCGACTTCCGTTTCAATATTAAAATAGTTCAAAATGTCGATGGCTTCTTGCATTACCGGGAGATCGCTTGTGCTTCCCATGATGATTCCTACTTTGCTCATAGACGTTTATTTACTGATTACCCGAATGGTTTTTTTAACGATTTCGGCCGTTTTTCTTGCTCGGCTTACCGCTTCATCAATAATGGTTACATGCCCCATCTTACGGAACGGACGGGTTTCCTTTTTACCGTAAATATGAGGGGTTACACCTTCCATAGCCATAATCTTCTCGATATTCTGGTAAACCACTTCACCGGAGTACCCTTCTTCACCTACCAAATTTACCATAATTCCGGCAACCTTACTAGCGGTTTTTCCCAAAGGAAGATTTAAAATGGCACGCAGGTGCTGCTCAAACTGATTGGTATAACTGGCTTCAATACTGAAATGCCCACTATTGTGTGGCCTTGGGGCAACTTCATTCACCAATAGGTCATCCAATTCCGTTTGAAATAATTCCACTGCCAAAAGACCAACATGCTCGAAGGATTGAGAAACTTTTTGAGCCACTTGGCGTGCTTTTTCGGCTACGTCATTCGCAATGCGTGCAGGACAAATTACGTATTCCACCTGATTGGCCACTGGGTGAAATTCCATTTCCACCACGGGGTAGGTTTTGACTTCTCCTGAAGGATTTCGGGCTACGATTACGGCCAGTTCGTTCTTGAAAGGAACCATTTCCTCGGCAATGCACGGACCTTGGGGCAATGGAGTAAGGTCTTCTTTGCTTCGAATAATGGAAACGCCCCTGCCATCGTAACCGCCCGTGCAGCTTTTCCAAACAAAGGGGAGCGCAATTACGCCATCTTTTAGCGCTTGAAGCAATAGTGCTTTATGCTCGAAAATTTGAAAAGGCGCTGTAGGGATTTGATGTTTTTGGTAAAATTGTTTCTGAAGTCCCTTGTCCTGAATGGTTCGCAATGTTTTTGGGGATGGGTACACTTTTTTTCCTTCCGATTCCAGTTTCTCGAGCGCTTCCACGTTCACCCCTTCAATTTCGAAAGTGAGCAAGTCCACTTTTTTTCCAAATTGATACACGGTGTCAAAATCCATTAACGCCCCCTGCTGAAATAGGTCACAAGCAATTCTGCAGGGTGCTTCAGCCGAAGGGTCCAGTACATGGGTTTTGATATCAAATTTGCGTGTTTCATAGAGCAGCATTTTTCCCAACTGGCCACCACCTAAAATGCCCAGGGTAAAATTGGAGGAGAAATAGTTTGCCATCTCACAAAGGTACAACCTTCTTTGAAATGCCCGAACGAAAAGTCACGGTGCCCATGCTTTTTTTACTGTATCTTCCTTTGGTGAATCGTTTTTCAAGTGAGATGAAATGGGTATCTTTGCAACCTCATTATGTGGAATTTTTTTAAAAGACTATTTAGAAATAAAAAAACAGCCATGAAGAACATTGTTTTATTTGGCCCTCCAGGTGCAGGAAAAGGAACGCAAGCAGAAATTTTGAAGGAGCGCTACCAATTGGTGCACATCTCCACCGGAGAGGTTTTCCGTTACAATATCAAGAACGAAACCGCCCTTGGGACTTTGGCAAAATCGTATATGGACAAAGGGCATTTGGTTCCGGACAAAGTTACCATCAACATGCTCAAGGATGAGGTGGAAAAACATCCTGAAGCCAAAGGTTTTATTTTTGATGGTTTTCCACGCACCGAAGCACAGGCAGAAGCTCTTGCAGTGCTGATGGAAACCAAAGGAAGTCAGATTAACGCGATGGTGGCTTTGGAAGTAGCCGATGGGATTTTGGTAGAACGGCTCTTGGAACGCGGAAAATCCAGTGGCCGCCCAGATGATGCAAATGAGACGGTTATTCGCGAACGCATAGCCGAGTATTACCGTAAAACGGATATCCTGAAGGCTTTTTACCAAAAACAGCACAAATATTATGGGGTAGATGGTGTGGGAAGTATTGAAGAAATTACCCTTCGATTGAGTGCTGTAATAGATGCCTTGTAACGATAACTTTTTTCATCGACACAAAACTTTAACCTACTACCATGACTGAAGGAAATTTTGTGGATTATGTAAAAATACATGTGGCCTCCGGAAAAGGAGGGCAGGGTAGTGCGCACCTTAGGAGGGAGAAATTTGTACCCAAGGGGGGTCCCGATGGAGGCGATGGTGGCCGTGGTGGGCATGTGGTCGTAAAAGGCAATAAAAACCTATGGACGCTTTATCATTTAAAATTCAAGCGGCATTTCAAGGCAGAACATGGGATGGCAGGGGGAAAACAAACGAGTACCGGTGCCGACGGAACTGACGTCTATGTAGAAGTCCCTCTAGGAACAGTCATCAAAAATTCGGAAACCGGCGCGGTGTTGAAGGAAATTACAGAAGAGGGGGAAGAATTTGTTGTGGCCAAAGGCGGTAAGGGAGGATTGGGCAATGCGCATTTCAAAAGTGCAACCAATCAAACTCCACGGTATGCCCAACCGGGGCTTCCTGGGGAAGAATGGGACCTTACGCTAGAGCTTAAAGTATTGGCCGACGTAGGGCTTGTTGGATTCCCAAATGCGGGGAAATCGACCCTGCTTTCAGTAATTACTGCTGCTAAGCCAAAAATTGCCGATTATGAATTTACGACTTTAAAACCCAATTTAGGAATTGTATCCCATCGTGATTTTCAAACATTTGTGGTTGCAGATATACCAGGAATTATTGAAGGTGCAGCTGAAGGAAAAGGATTGGGCCATTATTTTTTGCGTCATATTGAACGAAATTCAACATTGCTTTTCATGATTCCTGCCGATGCCAAAGACATTCGGGAGCAATACGATATTCTTCTCGATGAATTGAAACGTTATAATCCCGAGCTCTTGGATAAACAACGTCTCATTGCCATTACCAAAAGCGATATGCTGGATGATGAATTGAAATTAGAGATGAAAGAACAACTGGATACCGATTTTAAGGGTAGGGACTATGTGTTTATTTCTTCTGTAGCACAGCAGGGACTCACCGAGTTGAAGGATCGCCTGTGGACCATGCTCAATCTATAAAAAAGGGTAGTAATTTATTTTTCAAGGGATTAAGCGTTTTGTTTGCCAGGTATTTTTAGTATCTTGAGAACAAAAATCAAGGCTTATGAAAAGAATAATACTTACCCTAGTTTTGGGGTGTATGGCTTCGTATACTACCCTTAGCCAGTGCCCAACTGGAGATGTGATGTTAACCACCCAACAAGAAATTGACGACTTTGCGGTCAATTATCCCGGATGTACCCAACTTACCCATGAGCTAAGGGTAAATGGAGAAAATAGCAACATCACCAATTTAAATGGCTTATCGGCCATTACACTGGCAGACCACTTGTTTGTTATTAGTACGAATATCCCAAATTTTAATGGGCTTCACAATCTAGAATCGGCAGCGTATTTGTCTATTAGTTTCAATCAGAATGTTAGCAATTTAAGTGGTTTTGATAGCCTAAATAACGTCAATGAACTACTTGTTTGGTTCAATGCCAACATGATTGATCTTTCTGGAATTGAAAACCTTAACACTATCGCGGACATTCAGGTTTTTCAGAATTTTGATTTGGAAGATATTTCAGTATTCCAAAGTATTACGACGGTCAATAATCTGAGCTTGGCAGGAAATGCCTTAACTTCCTTGGCCGGTCTTGAAAACCTCGAAACCGTTACAGGAGACGTTTTTATTGCCAATGAGGCCTTGGTCAACTTTAACGAACTGTCCAATTTAACCACTATTGGCGGATCCTTGTTCATCTATAATTTTCCACTACTTACCGACATTTCTGCATTTCAGAACATCCATGAAGTGGAAGATCTGATTTTTGCAGACTGTCCGTCCTTGAGTGATTTTACAGGCTTGGAAAATGTACAAACGGTGCATGGAACGCTTAGGTTAGGGTACAACCCCCTGATGACCAATCTCTCCATATTCCAAAATCTTAATTCTGTAGGCACTTTGGACGTCTATGCCAATGATTCACTGGCTTCACTTTCTGGGGTCGAGAATTTACAAGGCATCACCGGGAATTTGTACCTGTTGAATAACCCTGTTCTGGAGGACATTACGGCCCTAAATGGTCTTCCCTACGAGGAGGTAAATGAATTGGTCATCGCCCAAAACCCTAACTTGTCGGTCTGTGACAACGACTTTGTGTGTGGCATCGTTTTCGATGAAACCATCCCAGAATTTATTGAATACAATGATTTGGGTTGCGACTCCAGTGTTCAGGTAGCTGGAGCCTGCCTGCTCTCGACCCAAGATTTTGATCGGGGCGAAATGATTGCCCTTGTTCCGAATCCGGTTTCAAGCCAATTAACTGTTGAAACATTTGGGAATGTCCTTTTTCAGGAGGCAACGGTGCTTTCAACCTTGGGAAGCATTATTTTTAAAACCTACAATTCCGTGATCGACGTTTCAAACCTCGCTACAGGAATGTACTTGGTTAAAATACAAACGGACAAAGGGATGCTCACAAAGAAAATTCTTAAAGAATAGAAGTTCTACATAAAGTACATTTCTATAATTTTATGAACAAAAGCGCAATGATGAAGTATCTGGTTTTGTTTCTCCCTTGGTTGTTCGTTTCCTGTGGTCCCATGGCTTCGGTTGATTTTGATCCCGAAACCAATTTTTCACAATATAACTCCTACGACTTTTACCCATCCATCGATTCGGGCCTGAGCGAACTGGACAATAAACGTATTATGGGAGTCCTTGACAGCTTGATGCCCCTAAAAGGATTTCAAAAATCCGAATCGCCCCAAATTCTCATTAATTTTTATGCAAAGGAACACCTCACTAACTCCCGAAATACTATAGGGATTGGGATTGGCAGTGGCGGAGGCAATGTTGGGGTGGGCGTAAGTGGTGGAATTCCAATAGGAGGGGCGGAAGTAGAACAACAACTTACGGTCGACTTTATCGATGTCAATGCCGATGCCTTAATCTGGCAAGGAATACTGGAAAGTCGATACAAAGAGAAATCTACCCCCAAACAAATGGACGTTCATTATTTTGATGCCTTGCAAAAATTGTTACGAAAGTACCCCCCTTTAAAGAAATAGATAGCACATTTTTTCTTTTTTGTATTTTTGAATTCCCAATGATTGCAATGAAAAACTTCTGGCTACTCTGCTTCGTTCCTCTCTCCTTATGGGGGCAAACCTCTTTTGAGCAGGCGGAAGTGTATTTTCAACAGGAACAATTCCAAAATGCGAAGTCCCTCTTCGAAGCCTATTTATTGAAGCACCCCAAGGATCAAAAAACCCGTGAATACTTAGGCGACATCGCAGGCTATGCCAAAGATTGGGACACTGCTATTTCCTATTACGAAGCCTTGGTGGAAGAGGATGAAACCAATGCCGATTACCATTTCAAATTTGGTGGTGTTTTGGGGATGAAGGCGTTGGAAATCAATAAAATAAGAGCTTTAAGTTATATAGGGGATATCCGAAAGCATTTTGAAAAGGCCGCCCTCTTGGATCCCAACCATATTGAAGTACGTTGGGCATTGGTAGAATACTACATACAACTGCCAGGGATTATCGGCGGTAGTGAAAAAAAGGCCATCGCCTATGCCAATGAACTTGGAAAAATCTCTCCGGTAGATGGCTATCTCGCCAACGGGTATATCGCTGAATATTCCAATCGACCTGATGATGCGGAAAAGTTCTATAAAAAAGCTATCGAAGTGGGGGGGTCTCCTCATACCTATGAAAAGTTGACCCATTGGTATGAAAACAACAACCGACCTAAGGAAGCAATAGCCACGGCTTCACAATCGCTTCAAATCCATAAGCGAAATCAACTAAATTATCAAATTGGAAAGATTTCGGCTCAATACAATCTAGACGCCCAATTGGGCATCGACTGCCTCAAAAACTACATTCAAAATCATTCCGTGAAAGATGGGGTCCCAAAAGATTGGGCCTATTATCGATTGGCCCAGATTTATAAAAATTTGGGGGAAAAGAAAACGGCCTTGGAATGGATCGACAAAGCGTTGAGTACCCGTCCCGATTTTGAGGAAGCCCAAAAAGAAAAGAAATTGATCGAAGCTTTATAAACTAGGCACTATCTTTACGATTCAATTAAAAAAAATCCATGCGCATACATTTTATTGCCATTGGCGGAAGTGCCATGCACAATTTGGCCTTGGCCCTTCATCAAAAAGGGTATCAAATAACGGGAAGTGATGACGAAATTTTTGAACCTTCAAAAAGTAGGTTATCGGCAAAAGGGTTGTTGCCAGAGGCCTACGGTTGGTTTCCCGAAAAAATCACTTCCAAATTGGACGCCGTAATCTTAGGAATGCATGCCAAAGCCGATAATCCCGAACTGTTGCGTGCTCAGACAATGAACCTCCCCATCTATTCATACCCCGAATTTTTATACGAGCAGTCAAAGGCCAAAACCAGGGTAGTGATAGGTGGTTCGCACGGGAAAACCACCATAACTTCGATGATCCTTCATGTGATGCACTATTTTGGCAAAAATGTGGATTACATGGTGGGCGCCCAATTGGAGGGTTTTGATACCATGGTACACCTTACCGAAGAAAATGATTTTATGGTACTGGAAGGAGACGAGTATTTATCGTCCCCGATTGACCGTAGGCCAAAATTCCATCTTTATAAACCCAACATTGCATTATTGAGTGGTATTGCTTGGGATCACATCAATGTCTTTCCCACTTTTGAAAATTACCTGGAACAATTCTCCACATTCATCGCGCAAATTACCAATGGAGGAGCCTTAGTCTACAATGCTGAAGATGCCCAATTGCAAAAAATAGTGGAAGCATCACAACACCCCATCAAGAAGTACCCTTATGCAACCCCACAATATGATGTAGTTGATGGAGTAACCCTATTGGAAACCCCAGAAGGATCTATGCCCATAGCGGTTTTTGGAAAGCATAACCTTAACAATTTGGAAGGAGCGCGCTGGATTTGTCAACTGATGGGGGTGGATGCCGATGCCTTCTATGAGGCGATTTCCAGTTTCAAAGGGGCGAGCAAACGCCTCGAAAAAATTGCGGAACGTTTTGATGCCATTGCCTATAAGGATTTTGCACATTCACCAAGTAAAGTAAAAGCAACTGCAGAAGCGGTCAAAAATCAATACCCCAACCGTAGGTTATTGGCCTGTCTGGAATTGCATACTTATAGTAGCTTAACGCCAAATTTTCTAAAGGAATACCAAGGGGCGCTAGATGCTGCCGATGAAGCCGTGGTGTTTTATTCGCCCCATGCTGTGGAGATCAAAAAATTAGAACCCATTTCCAAAGAGCAGATTGCGGAAGCCTTCCAACGGGAGGATTTAAACATTTTTACCGATCCCAAAGACTTTAAGGAATTTCTTTTTGCACAAAACTTTGAAAACCGGTCCTTGCTCTTGATGAGCAGTGGCAACTACGGAGGGTTGGATTTTGGGGAGGTTGGGAAACTTTTCTAGGTTTTATAAATTTTCTCGATAAAACTTTTAAGATCAGTTTTCGAATTTTTGATCAATTCCGCTTTGGCACATTCAAAATCGACAAGATTTTTATCCTGTGACAGCTTGAATTTTCCCTCCCAATGCGTGATTTCAATTTCAAAAACCTGAATATGAGGCAATAGATGCTCCAACATTGGATGGTCTTTTTTTAATTGAAATTTTTGCTCCGGGCCCTCCAAAAACCGCGTCATGTTTACAAGGGTTTCTTTAATACGGTTCGATTCCTCAATTACCCGAACCGTACCTGTGAGATGGACAATGATGTAGTTCCAGGTGGGCAACTGGTCCGTAAGATACACCGATGGCGAAATGTATGCATCCGGCCCCTTAAATATGGCCATGACCGAAGCTCCTTCCCTCAATGTTGCCACCTGTGGGTTTTGTTTGTCGATATGCGCTACCAACCTTCCAGATGGTTCATCATAGATGATGGGGATGTGTGTAACAAAAGGAGTCCCATCGTGTGCCGATACCAACATCCCAAAGGGAAAGTGCTGGATTACGGAAATCATCTTTTGCTTGTTAAAGTCCTGATGGTAGGGTGGTGGATACATCTACACGCCAAATTGCCTTAAATGATGGTCCAAGTGTTTGTACTCCATCTTGCCCCATTGTTCCATGGTAAATTTCCCGAACATAGGGTGCGGATTCCAGATTTCCCTGTCTTTAAGATCATAAAACGCATCCACCAATTGCACTAATTGTGTTTTTTCAGTTTCAAAGTTTTTGGTTTCCGTAACCTTAAGCTGTGGCGCAGTGGGCAGGTTTTTTCGCCAAGGCTTGTCATTATACATCGCTTTTTTGAAAAAAAGCACGATGGGGTTGAATTTGGGTTTCACCAATTCGTTTTTAATGGCAATTTTTAGTGGGTACTGACAGTGGTGTGCCATTTGGCCCACTTCCATTTTTCCCCAATGCCGTTTGGAATTTTCATTTAGTTGGGCCAATCGGACCTTAATATCCCTGTAGCCTGCTTCTTCTAACAAAGATTTCATAGCAATTTATAAATTGTCGTTTTCACAATAAAGATACATCTTATATTTAAGTTTTCAATCAGTTTGGAGGGAGACATCCATAGCGCATCATTTTCAATTAAAAGTTGGAACGAAGACGACCGTCCAAGGGAAAAACTGCTTTCAAAAGGAACGCAGGCGCTGAGTGATGCCGAATTGATTGCCATCCTCATTGGCTCCGGAACTAGAAGCGAAAGTGCAGTAAGCCTTAGCCAACGTATTCTTGCCTCTGTGGGCCATAACCTCAATGCACTTGGAAAACAATCGGTTCAGGAACTAATGGTGTTTAAAGGGATAGGGGAGGCCAAAGCCATTGCCATTGTGGCCGCCATGGAACTGGGTCGACGTAGGCGTGCCGAAGCGACGACGCTGTTGCATAAAATCACTTCCAGTGCCGAGGTGTACGAACGGCTGCAACCCCTTATTGGGGAACTTCCCCATGAAGAATTTTGGATTGTTTACCTAAACAACTCAAACAGGATTTTGCAGACCGTTCAACTTAGTAAAGGGGGTATTACGGGAACCGTTGTAGATATCCGCTTGGCATTTAAGCAAGCATTGCAGTTGGGCGCTGTCGCTATTATTTTGGCACACAACCATCCTTCAGGAACCTTAAAGCCTAGTCATGCCGACATTCAGCTCACCAAAAAATTAAAGCTTGCAGGGGAGAGCCTGGACATAAAGGTTCTGGACCATTTGATTGTGACCGAAAAAGCGTACTTTAGCTTTGCCGACGAACAAATGCTGTAATTGCTGTATGCTCCTCATTTATACCCAAAAAGTTACCCCGCGAATCGACTATATTTTCAAACACCTATGCACCCGGATTTTAGGACTTAAGGTCGAATTTACAGCAACTATCGAAGTATTCATTTCGCACCAAGGACCCAAGTTGTCGTATGGGAAACAACCCTTGGGCAACGAACTTTTCATCCAGTCGCACGGACTGCTTACCGTTCAGGGATTTGAAGATGTCGAAATTGTGGTAAAGCCTTGGAAGCAGAGCATTGGTTTTTTCCCAACTTCTGAAAAAAGTGCATTGCCCTTCGATATTTTTGCGGCCTCCTTCTACCTTCTAAGCCGGTACGAGGAGTATTTGCCCCATGTAAAGGACCCTTTGGGAAGGTTTCCAGCCTCTGAAAGCCTGGCTTATCGCGAAGGTTTTTTAAGACAGCCCGTAATAGACCTATGGGCCTACGAATTGCGCACTTTGTTATTTCAGAATTTCCCAGACCTAGAGCTGCCCTCAAGAACATTCCAAGTGCATAATTTTGTGGAAGCCAAACGGCCTTTCGAGTTTTTACAACGCGGCGTCCTGCGCAATTTTTTGGGATTTGGAAACGACCTCTGGAAATTGCGATTGCGACGCTTTTTTATGCGTATTCGTGTTTTGATTGGCTGGCGGAAAGATCCTTACGATACTTTTACCTGGATGCTCAACAACACGCGGAGCAGTCGTTCCAAGTTGACGGTGTTTTTCCTTTTGGGCGAAGGTTTTTCCTTTAGGGAAGATTTCAATACCAAGCGGGAAAAATTCAAAAGAGTGGTCAAATATGTTGCAGATTATACGGAAGTAGGCTTGGTATTTTCTTACCACTCCCTTCAAGACTATGATAGTTTGAAAAAGGAAAAGCATTTTTTGGAAGAAATTACCCATCGCGAATTAAAAAGTGCGACCAATGATCGCCAGTTGATTCAGTTGCCCTATATATACCGACATATGGTTGAACTTGAGATCGAAAGGGATTGCACCATGTTTTACTTTGATGAAATTGGCTTCAGGGCAGGGACATGCACCCCCTTTTTATTTTACGATCTGGATTTTGAAGTAAAAACTCCCTTGATTATCCATCCTGTTGTGGGAAAATCCTTGTCCATGCGTTTTGGTAAAGAATCGGATATTGAAGGAACTCTAATGCGGCTTTACAACGAAGTGAAACGGGTGGATGGAACGTTCTCTTTTTTCTTTTCCAACCGGGATTTCGAGCAGGTAAAAGAAAACAAAGTTTGGCGCTACCTTTTTTCACAAATATTGAACGTACATGCTTAACCCCATTGAACATGTTTTTTTTGATTTGGACCACACCTTGTGGGATTTTGACCGAAACTCAAAATTGGCTTTCGAGCGTATGTTTCGTATTTATGGGATTTCGGTTACGCTGGATGCTTTCTTGGAGATCTATGAACCCATCAATTTCCAGTACTGGAAACTTTACAGGGAAGAACAAATAACCAAGCAAGAACTGCGCAGGGGTCGATTTTTGGATGCTTTTGGATGTTTTGGAATGCATTTCGATGTCGAAATACTTGATGCGATGGCCAAATCCTACATAGATGAACTTCCCAAAGATAATCATCTGTTCGACGGTGTATTGGAAATTTTGGAATACCTTTTTCCCAAATACCAACTGCACATCATTACCAACGGTTTCGAGGAAGTACAGCACCTTAAACTCAAAAATAGTGGCATCGATCGATTTTTTTCCACAGTAACCACTTCAGAAGAGGTAGGGTTAAAGAAGCCCAATCCTGTTATATTCCAGAAGGCCCTTCAAAAGGCAAATACAATCCCTTCCAAAAGTTTGATGGTTGGGGACACCTTCGAGGCCGATATTTTGGGTGCTGAAGCTGTTGGAATGCAAACCTTGTATTTCAATTACAGAAAGGAGGACATACCGCTTCAGTACCTTAAAATTGATTGCATACTGGAACTTAAAAAACATCTGTAGCTATAATATTTGCGTAAATAGCTACGTTAAACCAATAAACCCCAACATGAAAAAGAACCTGCTCTTCCCAATTTTGGGTACCTTGCTAGCCATTTCACTTTTTTCCTGTATAAAGGATACCGATTTTGATCAAGCACACGACGTTACTGCAACTCCTGTAGTTGAACTGAATTTGATCCATTTTAATTTGGTGGCCCAGGACTTCTTTGACGAAACCACCAACACACCAAGATTGGTCCTTACGGATACTACGGAAATCCGTTTCTTGGATGATACCGAAACTCAGGAAAGTTTGATTAGGGCGGATTTTGATTTTGTTTTTACGAATAGCATCCCCAGAAGTTTCCAAACCGATTTTACATTTCTGACTGTAGATAATGAGGAAACCTACGCTACAACCACCTCAGTCATGGAGGGCAGTCCAGATGCAGCTGTTGTAACCGAGTTTACGGAAGTTGTTGAAGGAGCTACCATTCTTCAGCTTACCCAAGCCGATAAAGTTGTGGTTACCGTTACCATACCATCGTCTGATGAAAGCCTACAAGGAAGTTTGAATCTTAAGTCGAAAACCACCTATTACCTCGAAGTAAAGGAAAGAAATTGATACTATGAGAGTTGTACTTTTTCTTTTTGTTGCCTTAGGGCTCCATTTCGTTGCTTTGGCACAAAACAAGCAGGTTCTTTACGGTTTTGAAGAGGTTCCACAATCTTTATTGTTGAACCCCGGCAGCAAAGTCCCACAACGCATGCATTTTGGTATTCCTTTTCTATCACAAATCCATATTAATGGGGGGGCATCAGGGTTGAGTGTTTATGATATTTTTGGAAATACTGGTGAAGACATCAATGCTAAAATTGAGCGGAAAATATTTGAAATGAAACCAACCGACTTCTTTACGGCTACGCAACAATTGGAAGTGGTTAATTTTGGCTGGCGCAGTAAAAGCGATTTCTATTTCTCCGGGGGAATGTACCAAGAATTTGACTTTATTAGTTATTTCCCTAAAGACCTGGCAATTTTGGCTTGGAAAGGAAATGCCGATTACTTGGATTATGAGTTTGATCTTGGTGAATTGAGTACCACTGGCGATTTGATGACGGTATTTCATTTTGGGGCCAACAAACAGATCGCAGATAAATTAACGGTTGGACTCAGGGCAAAAATCTATTCTAGCATGCTTAGCTATCGAAGTACCAATAATAGTGGAACTTTTGTGACACGATTGGGAACTGCCGACAGTGAAAACATTTATGAGCACGAAGTGCGAAACGCTTCGGTTACAGTGGAAACCTCCGGGATTGCTTCTTTGAGCGATAATTTTTCAGCAGGAACCCTCATTGGTCGCGCCTTCTTTGGGGGAAATTTGGGAGTTGGAATGGATGTAGGTGCAACCTACGACATCACCCCCAACTGGATTGCGAGTGCAAGCATTTTGGATATTGGAGCCATCTTCCATTCCAAAGATGTGGAAACGTATCGGGCTTCTGGGGATTATATCCTAGATGGAATCGAACTTATTTTTCCGCCTTTGGCTAATGGGGAAAATACCTTTCCTTACTATGACGATTTGGAAGACGAATTGGAGCGGGAAATCCCCATTGATACTTTATACAATTCTTACACGCAAATGCGTCCGTTAAAAATAAATACCAGTTTGAAATACCAGTTTGGTAAAACCATTGGCGGAAGTCAGGAATGTGATTGTATGAATAAGGGAGGAGGCGTAGAGAAACAACAATCCATTGGACTTCAATATTATTCCATTTTCAGGCCAAAAGGACCCCAAATGGCAGGTACCTTGTTTTATTATCGCAAACTATTTAAATACCTTGCAGCGAAAGTTACCTACACCGCCGATGCCTATTCCTATTCAAATTTTGGACTTGGTTTGGTAGGTGATTTTGGAAAATTCAATTTTTATGTAGCGGCCGACAATCTTCAGCATTATGGAAATCTGGCAAAGTCAAAAAGCGTATCTTTGCAACTAGGTCTCAACATAAAATTTTACGAGGAATGAGCAAAATATTGATTGCCCTTGCGTTCTTTCTTTCCTTAACAACTATCGGCTTTTCCCAAGGGGAAGTTTTGAATGATTACAGCTTTATTGTAGTGTCCAAGCGGTATAACTTTCAATTTCAGGAAGATCAATATCAGCTAAATTCCCTACTGAAATTTCTTTTCAACAAAAATGGGTTCCATGCTTTTTTTGAAAACGAACTACCCAACGTAAGTCGTTGCGATGGGTTATGGGCAGAGGTTACGGGAGATCCTGGATTTATTTGGACCAAAGTGATCATAACTATTAAGGATTGCTATGGCAACGAACTGTTCCACAGTTTGGAAGGAAGAAGCAAGCTAAAAGATTATGGCAAGGCCTATACTGAGTCCTTGCGAATTGCCTTCGAGTCTTTTGAAGCACTTCGTATTCAGCAAAAAGAAATGCGTATCCTAACTGATTATGCTGCCAATGAAGTTGCAATTACCAATCCATCGATAACAGATAAAAAGGAAGAACCTGAAAATTCCAATGTTTTGAAGCTCCCTCCGGGTAAGTATACTAGTTTCAAAATGGGAGCACACGCTTACTTGCTCCAAAAAACCCAAGAAGGGTATAGCATGTACGAGGAAACTACCCAAACGGATGATGGTTTGATGTATGTAGGAAAGCTCTTTGTTGTGGATGAGGTTATTTATTATGAAGATGGGTCACATAAACGCTTCATTGCTTCTTTTTCGAATTCGGGCGATTTGAGTATCCAAAAGGAAGTGGAAGAGTATTATGTAAAGGTACACTAGAAGTCGTATTTTTCCTCCCACAGTTTTTTTAAATAAGTCCTCAGGGAATGTTCTTTTGCATTGTTGCCAGGGCGATATAAAGTTGTTCCGCTAATCGCTTCGGGCAAAAATTCGTGCGTTACAAAATTTCCCTCGAAATCATGCGCATATTGGTATTCGGCTCCATAGCCTAATTCCTTCATGAGTTTTGTTGGAGCATTTCTAATGGACAAAGGAACGGGTAAGTCCCCAGTTTGTTTAACAAGTTTCTGAGCTTCCTTTAACGCTTTATAGGAGGCATTGCTCTTTGCCGAAGTAGCGAGGTATACTGCACACTCACTTAAAACAATGCTAGCTTCTGGGTATCCAATGGTATGTACCGCCTGAAATGCTGCATTAGCCAATACCAAAGCAGTAGGATTGGCGAGACCAATGTCTTCAGAAGCAGAAATAACCATACGTCGTGCAATAAATTTTACATCCTCGCCACCCTCAATCATTCGTGCCAACCAATATACCGCAGCGTTGGGATCGCTACCACGTATCGATTTAATAAAGGCTGAAATAATATCATAGTGTTGCTCTCCTGTTTTATCATAAAGTACCGTGTTTTTTTGAACTTTCTTCTGTACCGCTTCATTGGTGATGACCACGGTGTCGTTTTCTTCAGAGAGGACAACCAATTCTAGAATATTGAGCAATTTTCGGGCATCACCCCCGGAAAGCCTAATGAGTGCTTCAGACTCCTTCAGTTCAATTTTCTTTTTGGAAAGCTGTTCGTCGTTGGTGATAGCCCTATCCAACAACGTTTCCAAATCGTTTTTGCTAAAAGGGTTCAGTACATACACTTGGCAACGGGACAAAAGTGCAGGAATGACTTCAAAACTTGGGTTTTCGGTAGTGGCTCCAATTAGTGTAATCCAGCCTTTTTCAACGGCACCGAGCAATGAATCCTGTTGGGATTTACTGAATCGATGGATTTCGTCGATGAAAAGTATGGGGTTTTGCGTGGCGAATAAAGTGTTATTCTTTTTAGCCTTTTCTATAACTTCCCTTACGGCAGCGACCCCGCTTTCCACTGCGCTTAAAGTATAAAAAGGTCTTCCTGAGGTTTTGGCAATAATATGGGCCAAAGTGGTTTTTCCCGTTCCTGGAGGCCCCCAAAAAATCATGGAGGATATCATCCCCGATTTGATTTGTATCGTAATGGCACCCTTTGGGCCAATTAAATGCTGTTGGCTTAAATAACCTTCGAGGGTGTTTGGGCGAATTCTTTCTGCCAAGGGAACATTCATGCTATAAATTTACGATATTAATGGGTGCCTAAGTACTGCCATAATAGCATAAATTGTACTTAGGATTGCTTTTTGATAGCTTGGTTGGTATGAATCAAAAAAATAAACTGGAATTTACCCCTGATGTGGTTTTGGTGCCCCTGTTCTTGGTACTGTCCCTTTGGGTGGTGTTTTGGTGGGAAACACGTTTTGGTTTTAGGGCTACCCATTTTGGAATTTATCCCAGAACAGGAGTGGGTTTGAAGGGAATTTTATTTGGCCCCTTTGTTCATGGAAGCCTAGAGCATTTGTTTAACAACTCCATCCCTCTTTTTGTGCTCACCACGGCTGTATTTTACTTTTATCGGGCCATTCGATGGAAAATACTTTTCTTTGGTGTCATATTAACGGGATTGGGTACTTGGCTTTTTGCAAGACCGGCGTGGCACATTGGAGCTAGTGGATTGGTGTATGTTTTGGTTTCCTTTTTGTTTTTCAAAGGAATTTTTTCAAAGCAATTTCAGTTAACTGCACTTTCCTTATTGGTGGTATTTCTGTATGGGGGGATGCTTTGGTACCTATTTCCAATTGACCCAAGGATTTCTTGGGAAGGACATGTTTCAGGTTTTTTTGTGGGATTGGTATTCGCACTATTCTTCAGAAAAAATCCAGTCGAGAACAAAAAGTATGAATGGGAAAAACCTTCTTTTCAGCCTGAGAACGACCCTTTCATGAAACATTTTGACGATGATGGAAATTTTATTGAACTACCAAAGCCTTCTGAAGTAGTTCCTTCCACTAATCCTCCAACTTCGGTGAGGGTGGTTTATGAATACAAGCCCAGGACTAAGAACGAAGAAGAATAGTTAAACCAGGGTTCGTTGTCTTACTATTTCGTAGAGCATCGCACCACAGGCTACCGATACATTCAGGGAGTTTATTTTTCCACATAATGGGAGGGATGCTTGATCATCCAATAGGGCCAATACCGATTTTGAGATGCCTTTCCCTTCCGACCCCATAACAAGGGCCAAAGGACCTTCCAGACTGGTCTGATAGATTGTTTTTGAAGCTTTTTCAGTGGCTCCAATTACATTGACTCCTGAACTTTGGAGGTAAAATATGGCATCCTTAATATGATCTACTTTACAAATAGGGATGCTAAAAATAGCACCAGCAGAAGCTTTTACTGTATCACCACTTACAGGAGCTCCTCCTTTTTTTTGAATAATCAAGGCATGGACACCAGTACATTCGGCAGTCCTTATGATTGCCCCAAAATTTCGAACATCACTAATTTGATCTAAGATTAAAAATAAAGGTGTTTGAACGGTTTGAAGAATAGCTTCAACTACGTTCTCTAGAGAAGGAAAGGAAATTGGTGAAGCGATTGCAACTACACCTTGATGGTTTGAGCGTGTAAGCTTGTCCAATTTTTCTTGTGGGACTATGTTGATGGTTACGCCCAAGGCTTCTGCCTTTTTAAGAATAGTCTCGCCTTTTTGTTTTTCAAACCCTTTTTGTAGGTATATTTTGTCTATTTGCTGATCGGAATTTAACGCTTCAAGAACAGGGTAAACACCAAATATATAAGATGATCTATCCATAGATTTTGTTGTAAAAAAAGAGGCTGTCGTTTGGACAGCCTCTCTCTATAAGAAGTGGGATCTAATTATTTAACAACTTTTACAGTTCCTTCAGATCCATTAACGTTTACTTTAACAAAGTAAGCTCCGCTTGCCATTTGAGACATGTCAACTTGAGAAGTCAAAGCGTTTACCTTAGCGCTGTAAACTTGTTGTCCAAGAACGTTGTAGATGGCTACAGAGGTGATGTTCTCGTTAGCTTTCAAGTTAAGGATGTTGTTTACAGGGTTAGGGAATGCAGAGAATCCTTTTTGAGCGAAATCATTCACACCAACAAAAGGCCCATCTTGATAGGTAACATCGTCGATGTAATACTCATTGTTAGCAGAGATGGAATAGAAATCGATACCACCAAGGCTAGTTCCAGGAGTACCAGCAGCATCGGCAAAAGGAGTGCCAGCAGAAACTACTTCAACACCATCAACCCACATTTCCCAGGTAGCAAGGCTGATACCACTAGTAATGTCTACTCCGGTAACAACTTCGAACCACTGACCTTCTGGATAAGTAAAGTATACCCAATCTGCAGCATCTCCAGAGCTGTAATCGATGTATCCAGATCCAGGTTCGTCACCACCTTCGTTGAAGTAGATGTTTCCAACAACCCACTCTCCAGAACCAATTGGCACGGTTCCTTGCCAGTTGTAGTATCCTTCTTTACCAGCAGGGATGTACATGTAGAATGACAACCACCAGGTTCCGAAGATTTTATTTCCAGTATCCAAAACAGCATCAATGGTAGTACTACCATCAACAAAACCTGACTTGGATCCGCTGTGAGCTTGAGCGTTAGAAGAAAGCATGGCATCAGCAGCAGTACCACTCCAAGAAGTCCAGTGGTCTTGAAGAATTGAAGTACCTACAGTGTAGCTTTCCATGTCGTCATTGATCTCAACAGTTTGAGCAAAAATGCCAGAAAAGCTAAGTGCTAGAATGGCAAACAATAGATAATTTTTTTTCATAGTAACAATAAATTTAAAGTTTAATACTTCCAAATGTACAAATTTTTAAATAAAAAAAATCGGAAAAGACAATTTTTTTTGGGTTTAACAAAAAACGGGCCTGCAGGCCCGTTTTGTTGTCTGTTAAAAGAGTATTCGATTAGTTATTGACAAAAATGATTTTGTACAAAAACCTGGAATCAAAATAAGTTCCACCAGTTACAGAGGCACCAAGGTTTTCGTTGGTGTAAACCCTACCGTCGTTCATCTCTACCTCAAATCGTAAGGCAATGAAGGTGGGGATAGGTATGGTTGCATCAGGAAACAAAGCCACAACGTCCGATGTTGGAATCTCAATGGTTTTTCTTGGAAGCACATTGGAACCTATTTCAAAATCGGCTGGGAGGTAAGTAGCAACTACTCTTTCGGGTAATTCACTACCACCAGAACCAGTTAATGGTTCCGTCAAGTCTTGATCTGCATACAATCTTATGTTAGCGCGAACCTCTTTGAAATCGGGGTACTCACTTCCATTTCCTTCTTGTACTTCAACAGTCAGTGTAATGATGTTAGTGCCTTCGTTGTTGTTATACAAGTCTTCTGGTGCTTCAATGGTTCGCAAAACAACGCCACTTTCACTATCAACGTTGTCAAATACTTGATCAATGAGCAAATCCGACTTACTGCAACCAGACAGGGTCAGTGCAGCGAGGAATGCGTAGATGGATGATTTTATGATTTTTTTCATTACGATGATTTTAAGTGTTATTAGTTTGCCGGTGGAAACGCTGGTGAAGCTGGATTGTTGTCCCAGAATACTTGTACGTTAAGATCGTCTTTCTGCTGAATGTTACTGTTTACGTTCGCTTCAGCAGCAGGGTAGAAGAATGAGCGTACAAAATTACCTGGGTTTGGATCCAAGGAGTATTGAAGGTCGCTTGGAGCTCCAGTGCGTCGGTACATGTTATAGGCACCAATACCGTTACCATAGTATGTGATGAATGCTTGCTCTGCAAGAATGTCCATTTTTTTACTCATGGAAGTAGCACTGTTGAATTGGTTCACAATGTCAGCAATGAAACTAGAGATTTGTCCACCAGTAGGTGCAACGGTTGCATCTGCTGTTGGGTCAACGGATATAAAGCTAGCCACTTTTGAAGTCGATTTTTGCAAACCTGCTTGCATGGCACTTGCTGCTCCAGAAGTATTATTGGAGGCCAAGGCCACTTCGGCTTTCCAGAAATCTACCCAAGAAGCCAATAGGATTGGGTTGATCCCAGCTCCGCCTCCTCCAGCTCCAGAAGAAACTCCTTCGAAAGGATGGTTGGTTTCGTCACCAATAACAGCATCATCAAAAAGACCGCCATGTGGGTATACGCCTACTACAGTTCTGAAGAAGTTATCTGGTGGGATTCCTTCAGCGTTTAGGTGGTCACGTCCCCAATAACCTTTATCTACAGAACAATATATCATGTCCGAAGTATAGTGGTTTGGCTTCACGGTTACAGAGCAAGGAAGTCTTCCTGGATCTGTTGCACAACCTTGAGCACCTGGAGTACAGCCATTTTGTCTGTGGAAATAGTAACGCAAACGTGGGTCATTGTTGTCTACCATGGCATCCATGATCCAGTTGGAACGATAAGAGCTGGCTCCGTTTGGAGTGTAATCGTTAGAATAACTTGGATGTCTTGTATCTGGGCTAGTTTGGTTGGCTCCATATTGAAATTGCATGTCATCAGCTGTAGAAGCAATGTAATTTCCAGAGTTGATGATGGCATTGAAGGCGGCAGTATTTCCAGTGTTCAGGTAAGCAGCTAATTTCATGGTATTTGCTGCTTTTTTCCATTTGCCATAATCGTTGTCATAATACATATCTGGATTTAATTCTGCACCAGGTTGATTCAATAAATCCACACCTTCATCAATAAGTGCAATGGCACCTTGATAAACGTCTTGTCCAGGATCGGCAAAAGGAGCTGGAAATTCCACTGGGTTTGTAGCCTCACTGAATGGAACATCTCCAAAGAAATCAACAAGAACTATTAAGGTATACCCCTTAATAATTTTCATAACACCTAGGTGTTTGTTGTTTTCCAGTGCAGTAGCATAAGTCTCTGCCAATTGGATGTTTGAGAACAGGCCTTGGTATGCTGTAGACCAAGTACCGTCCATAGTAACAGGCTCAAAAGCATCCCTGTAGGTCCTACCAAAAGGATTCTGAAGGCGGGTAGCTTGTGCACCGTTGTTGCCCATTTGGCGTAAAAACGTGTTAAAGTCTAGTTGGATGTTGCTCATCAAACGATCCAATTCCGCATCATTAGTAGTGAGGTTATTGGGGTCGTTCAAGAGATCCAAATCGGTGGTTTCACAGGAGGTAAAAAACACTCCTGCCAAAAAAACCATTGAAACGAATATTTTATTGATGTATTTCATAACTTAATTTTTTATCAATTAGAAGGTAGCGTTAATACTTACTCCATATCTTTTGCTACTTGGACCTGTAAGGAATTCAAATCCTTGTCCGTTACCAGAACCTAAAGAGCTGGTGTTAGGGTCAAAATTGGTTCCATCGGGCATGTTGTAAGCATCATACCATAGATTGAAACCACTGAATTTGATTTTAACAGAACCGAAAGGAGTGCGGTCTAGCAATTTAGATGGGATGCTGTATCCCAAAGAAACTTCTTGAAGACGTAATACAGATGCGTCGTACACAGAAAGTTCATCAGCTTCACTTGCAAAACCGTTATCAAAGTAGTATTGAGCGTTACCAATCTGTACAGTATTAGGTTCACCGGTTGAAGCACTTACACCATCGAGGATGAAGGTTCCCAAACGATTTTCAGTATCTGTAGTAAGACCACGACCCATCAATGTAGCAACGGTACCGGCATACATATCACCTCCGGATGTATGGTTCACTTGAACGTTCAAGAAAACACCTTTCCAGGACATGGTACTGATATAGTTCATGACAAAATCTGGATTGGCATCTCCAATTTTAGGAAGGTTACCATCTTCGTCAACAGACTCGGCAAGATAATCTCCTGCATCATCCACAAGAAGGTTACCATTTTCGTCACGTTGGACTCGTGCACCGTAAAGTGCGGTTAATGGTTCGCCTACCTTTGCTCCGTTTCCTAGGTTAGTAAATCCGGCATAGATTACCAAGTCGGTATCCAAACCTAAGTCTTTCACTTCGCTGTCCAATTTGGTGAAATTGACATTCAATTTCCAATCGAAACCGTTGGTATCGCTTTTGAAAATGTTTACACCTAAGTCAGCTTCAATACCCCAAGTGTTAATTTCACCAATGTTGGTTGTAGTTGAGGTAAATCCAGTACTGGCAGGTACTGGAATGTTTACGATCAAGTCGTTCGTAGTTCTGTTGAAATAAGAAACGTCGAAACTAACACGGCGTGCGATGCGACCTTCAATTCCATATTCCAATTCCTCGATCAACTCTGGTTTGATACCGGGGTTACCGTATACAGAACTAGTAGAGTTGGTAACGATGGTGTTTCCATCAGCATCGATGAAAGCAACAGGGTTTGAGTCCAAGTTGGTTACTGTTGGATAACCGATGGCAAAGTTCGCTGAGGTTCCGTAACCTGCACGAAGTTTAAGGAAATTCAATCCTCCATCAGAGCTTAAGCCATCAAACAAGGTTGTTGGAATAACAGACAAGCTAGCGGAAGGGTAGAAGATGGTATTTTCGTTGGCATTGGATACCCAGTCTTGACGACCAGAGACTGACAAGAAAGCCCAATTGTCCCAATCTACGTTTAACTGTCCAAATACTCCTACTACGTTTCTTCTATTGAAGTCTTGAGCATCGATATCGATAATGCCATCGCCATCTACGTCTTTAAGGGTAGTAGAGTTGGCAAAGTTGCTATGGTCGAAGAAGCCGTATACAATTTGACCGTCGCTGTAAACCCCTTTTCTTTCGAATGTGGTCCCTTTGGAAGTTGCTCCTAACTGGAAGCTGATGTTCATCTTGTCATTGAGCAATTCAAAATTACTTCCGCTCAATACAAACCGGTGGTCGTAAATAGTATTGGTTGTATTATAGGTATAGTAAAAACCACTGGTGATTACAGGGAAATCACTTACCCCACCTTTATTTTGGCGGTTGATGTTGTTTTGCGAATACACATCCACACTCCCTTGATATTCCAAATTGAAATAATCATTGAAATTGTAATTGATGGCTGCAAAACCGTTCACACGATTAATATCTTCAGAATATTTCGCGTTTTTAACGGTCCAAAGCGGGTGCTGGATGGCGTTGTCATCTCGGTAATAAATACTGGCCCCATCAGGCAGTTCGAATGGCAATTCGAAGAAATCGATGTTTCTTGGGGTGTAAATCAAATCTCCAAAAATGGAAGATCCCCCTCCAAATACACTACTACCATTACTAGCCGCAAGTGGTGGAGTTTTCAAATTGGTTCTGGTGTAGGTCATGGATCCTCTAACACCAATCTTATTGGTTAGCCTAGCATCACCGGAAATAGTTAGGTTGGTTCTTTTAACATTGTTTCCGGGGGTAAAACCATCTTCATCCAAATGACTGGCAATTACACCGTATCCAAGCTTTCCGTCTTCACTACGCCCTCTTGCGGAAATAGAAAGGTTTTGTGAAATACCCTTTTTGAAGAAGCGTTCTACACTATTTCTGGGTCTCCACTCATAACGCTCACCTTCGTAAGAGGCTTTGAAATCGGGATAAGCATTCAAGAAAGCTGAAGTTGAGTAAGGGTGAGCTACAGTTCCATTTTCGTCAATCAATGGATCGTTTGCCCAACCACCAAGGCCATTCTTGTAGAATCCAGGACCCCAGTTACTGTAGAACCATCCAAATGCTTGGTCGAAACCACCACCATAAATGTCTTGGTAGTCTGGAAGTGTCCCAACTTCGTTGATGAAAGTTGAAGACGAAACTTCTACTTCCTGTTTTCTGTTTAGGTTTTTGGAGGAACCGGTTTTGGTAGTAATAAGGATTACCCCGTTACGTCCTTCTGAACCATATAAAGTGGTTGCAGCAAGACCCTTCAAAATCTGAATATTTTCAATGTTATTGGGGTCAATGTCAAAAGAACGGCTGGAACCGATGTTGCCATCCACAAAGTTACCGGAATTGTTGGTATCGTTACTGTAGGGAACGTTATCGATGATGTACAGTGCGTTGTTACTTCCCGTAAAGGAAGTAAGTCCTCGAATCACCACTTGGTTGGCCGAACCGGAAAGTCCCGTTTGGGAAGTAATGTTGATACCTGCGGCCTTACCTGAAAGAACCCGCGTCAAATCAGTTTGTGGACTCTCCTTGATTGATTCTTCCTGAATGGTTGACACGGCATAACCCAAGGCTTTTTTCTCCTTGGAAATACCTTGTGCAACTACCAATACTTCCGTTAGCACATCGGCTTCGGGTTGCATTGATAATGAAATGTTGGTTGAAGCGGCAGAAATGCCCTTTTCTTCGGTTTTATAGCCAACGTAACTAAAAACCAAGGTTTGCCCAACATTGGCACTGATGGTGTAATTCCCATCAAAGTCGGTTTGTGTACCGTTACTTGTGCCTTTTACAATAACGTTGACTCCTGGTAAGGGTAAGTTGCCTTCATCGAGCACCGTACCAGATATAGTCTTTTCTTGTGCGAACGTAAGTTGCACTACAAACGCCAGTAATAGCGTTAAAAATCCACTAAACTTTGTTCTCATTTTATAATTTATTTGAATTAGCCAATGCCAAAAGTCACAATAAAAAGTTAAATACACAACTTTTTAAACTTAAAATTTACTTTTTTTTAAACTGAAAGTTACGCTATTGTTAAGGTTTTCGGCTTTTTTAGTTTGAGTGGTCCCAATGCAAAAAGGCACCCAATTTTGGGTGCCTTTTTGCATTCAAAAACAAGTCGCTTTTTACTGTGTTGATTTCAGTGAAACCAATGCCTTTTTTCCAGAATTTATACTCTCGGTTGGCATGAACTCGATGACCACGTTTTGGAAGTCATCGGCAGCGATTGAATTGTTTTCGGCATTGAATAACAGCGTTCCCTTTCTTTCACCGGCCAGCACGGTAACAGTGGTCTCAAACGAGTAATTATCCGCAGAAAGCGTTGTCTCGGAATCTACAACACGAAGCTGGAAGGTTCTATCCGAACTGGACACGCTGGTTACAAAAAACGCCAATGGGAATCCATTGATGACACCTCCGGGAGGTAGGGTAACCTCTAGGGTTGGAGTGGTAAAGCCAATAGTTTCCCCACGGTCCTGAACATAATCGTCATAGGAATCACGACAGGAGGTGGCCGCCACTAACACTAATAATATGTATAAATATGCTTTTTTCATAATGGTATAAGTTTTAGTATCCAGGGTTTTGTTGCAAATTAGGATTTACATCCAACGATTCCTGGGCGATTGGCAATTGAAACTTGTTGCTCCCAGCAGGAAGTGACAATACATCTGATGGTGTTCCTGAACCATCAGCAACATCACCGGCGTTGGATCTCTGGACGGGCAAGCCCCATCGCTTCAAGTCGAAGAAACGCTGGTATTCAAAAGCAAATTCCAACCTTCTTTCCAAACGGATGGCATCCAATAGGGCTGCACCAGTTTCACCACTTGGGGGAGTAAGGTAACGTTTGCTTCTAACAGCATCCAAGGCTTGTCTTGCGGCCGATTCATTTCCAAGGTTGTAGTAAGCTTCAGCTTTATTGAGGAATGCTTCGGCTGCACGAAGGATTTTGTAATCCACCACTCCTGGTTGTCCACCTGGACGGGCGAACAATTTTTTGATTCCATTGAAGTTTGTCGTAATACCTTGCGAGGTCACGGATCCAGCAAAGATGTAGGCATCTTTTCTGATGTCATTTCCGTCATCGTACAAATTGGTCAATTCAAAAGAAGCCACGTATTCAGGAATTAAGCTGGTTACGCCACCTTGACTCCAGGTAACCCCAATGTTGTTACCTAGGGTTGGGGCGTCGTTTGGAATCCAGAAGACCAATCCGTCTTCACTGGTATCTTCCCAAACTCCTACCACATTAGCACGTGCTGCAACTTGCGTACTAACCGCATTTGCAGCATCGATAGCATTTTGCCACTGCCCCATGTATAAATACACTCGGGAGAGAAGCAGGTTTACTCCGTTTTTATTTAAACGTCCTTCAGGGTTGCTCGCATTGATTTTACTCTTGGCATCCAACAAATCGTCCAAAATCATGGCGTATGTTTCCTGAACCGTCATTCTACTAGGCTCGATGGTTACATCGGCATCAGTTACATAGGCAATGCCCAGACTGGAGTTGGCATCATTGGACTGTGTAGGGATTTTACCAAAATAAGCTACCAAATTGAAATGTGCTAGGGCTCTAAGGGCTTTGGCTTCACCAACGATGTTGTCTTTACTTTCTCCTTCAAAGGATTCAGCATAGAGCAAAATCTGGTTGGCTTGGTAAATCAATCGGTAACAGTTGCGGTAAGTACCCAACAAGGTAGAATTTGCATTGTATTGGAAATTATGCAATGTTCTTTTGGTAGTCCTTCCATATTGTGATAGGGTTGCGTTGTCCGACATTACATCGGGAGCACTCAACATGGAACCAGCATCACTTCCGCCGTAGAAACCTCCAGCGGTCAGTTGCAGATAGACCCCACGTATTCCGTTTTCAAAATCCTGGGCCGTAATGAATGCATTATCAGTCGCAAACTCGTCGAACGGTAATTGATCTAGATTGTTATCGCATGAGGTAAAAAGGCCTAATGCAACAACGAACATAAATATAGTTGAAATTTTTCTCATAATCATTTTTTTTAGAAGCTTACGTCAAGTCCTACTTGAATGGATTTGGTGTTTGGATAACTGTACAGCGTAGCCTCACCTGGAGCAACACTCGCAGCGTAGCTAATGGTCTCGCCAGAGGAAATACCTACTTCAGGATCTCCAAAGAATTTGGAAAAGGTCAATAGGTTTTGTCCCTGTACATAAAGCCTTAGGCTTTTGAATGGAAGATGATCCAAAACATTGTCGGCAAAGTCATAAGAAAAAGTAATGTTTCTCATACGGATGTAGTCTCCTTTTTCAAGGAAACGGTCCGAGTTAATGGCTCCCAACTCATCCTGTGAAATCAAGGGGCTAGGGTATACATTGGTATCTCCTGGCTTTCTCCAATAGTTGAACGCATCAACGGCTTGGTTGTCGTCAATATTGAATCCATCGGAAATCAAATTCGACTTCACAAAGTTATTGATCCAGTTTCCAGCTTTGAAAACAAAGTCGGCACGTAGCCCAAATCCTTTGTATTTAACATTGGTGAAGAATCCACCTTCTTTATCGGCAATGGTCGATTTTCCTTGAAGCACACGGTTTTCATCCTCGTCTTCTGGAAGGTCGAAGGCACGGTATTTATTACCGTCAGCACCATAATAGAGCGGGGCTCCGGTTGCTGGATCAACTCCTGCATACCGCACCAAGAAATGTTCGTTGATTTTAGCACCTTCTCTCCAAAGGATGTTAAACGCGCTTCCGGGGGTTACATCTTCGCCATCGGGCAGTTCTAGGATTTCGTGATCCAAGAAAATGATATTACCTCCTAAGGTCCATCGGAAATCGCTGGTACGGAAAACATCGGCCGATACGGTAATTTCCAAACCTTTGTTTTCGATTTTACCCAAGTTACCGGCGATGGACTGGAATCCAGATTCATCCGCCAATGGTACAGAGAAAAGCAAATCCTCGGTCGTACGGATAAAGTAATCGGTTACCAAGTTAAAGCGATTGTTGAACATGTTCAATTCCAATCCCGCATTTTGCGTGGTGGTGGTTTCCCACTTGAGTTCAGGATTTTCAAGGTTGGAAGGGTTGGTTGCTAAACCGCCAGGATACGTTGCATAAGAAACGTTTCCTTGTGGCGCATAACGGCTAATCCCAGCACGGCTACCTGTAGTACCATAGGAAACGTAAAGTTTCAAATCGTCCACAGCATTCACATTAAAAAAGTTTTCCTTGGCAACATTCCATCCTAAACTTCCGCTGTAGAAAAGACCAAATTGGTTGTCGGCACCAAAATTGGAAGAACCATCATAACGGACGGAAGCAGAAGCCAAATATTTTTGATCGTAATCGTAGTTGGCAAATGCCCCATAGGAAATAAGGGTCAGAATATTCCTGGTGGTATTCCAATCGGTTACTTGAGTCGAGTTGCTTTGTGTGGTCAGCTCTGCCGATGGGAATCCAATACTACGGATCCTGTAACCATTGAATTCGTTGGTGTTGTACTCGAAAAGACCAACAACATCGAAGGTATGTTTTCCAGCTTCCAAATTGTAATTCAATCGGTTGCTGATGGTCATGTCCAAGTTATAGTTACCCGTATCCAATTTGTTTCCTGGGTTGTTGGGATCGCCAATGATGGAGTCCAAAATTCCGCCAGGTTTAGAGTAGCTTTCAAAACGGTTGTTGGTTGCATTCAAACCGGTAGAGAAGGTATAGGTAACATTTTTGATCAAGGAAACGTCCGCTGAAACAGAGGCCAGCCAAGTATTTTGAACTGTAAATGCTGGCTCGCTCAACAAAGCACCACGTACGTTAAAGGTGGTGTGGGTAGGGTTGTAAACAGGTTTTCCATTTTCATCCAAAATCACACTACCATTTTCGTCCAATAGAAATTCGGTTTCATAAGGATTGTAGTCGAAATAAGCCCTAAAAGGGTTTTGAACGTTATTACGGTCCCGAGGTTCGTCGCTGGTGGATCTTGAAAATCCTGCAGTTACAGAAAGCTTTAACCACTCCTTTACGTCGAAACCTAGGTTTAAACGGGTACTAACCCTTTCAAAACCACTGATCTGGTCAATAATCCCCGTATTGCGGTCATGACCCACAGAGAAGAAATAATCTGTTTTTTCGGATCCACCGGAAAACGAGACATTATTGTTCTGAATGATTCCTTGTTGCAGAATGAGATCTTCCCAATCCACTTCGTGGTCAAGCAAAAATTGACGTTCCGGAGAACCTGGAGTAGTAGTTACCCCTGGAAGGTTTCCAGCGGCACTTACGCCCAAGGCAAAAAGTTCGGACTCGTATTGAAGCTTTTGTTCCGCGTTCATCATGGTGAAGTTAGGCTTGATCCTGGAGCTAACCCCGAATCTTGAGCTGAATCGAACGGTGCCGTCAGAATCGCGCTTTCCTTTCTTGGTCGTGATGATCACAACCCCACTGGCTCCACGGGAACCGTAGATTGCAGTTTGGGCCGCATCTTTCAAAACACTGATATTCTCAATGTCCTCATTGGGTATTGCTGCGAGATCGGTTTCGTCAATTACCGCACCATCTACCACGTATAATGGGGATGATGCACCTGCAGTAAGCGAACCAACACCACGAATCCTTACAAATGCACCTTGACCTGGTTTACCATTGGCTGCGGTTACTTGAACCCCTGCGGCTTTACCCTGCAAGAGGTTGTCGATACTGGTTACTGGGCTCAATTCGGCAATTTCGGCAGCACCGATGGAAACCGTTGAGGAAGCTGTAACGGTTTGGCTCCTTCTGGAATAACCTGTAATTACAACCGTTTCAAGGGTGGTCCCTCCAACTGCCATTTGAACATTGATTACATTGCTCGAAGCCACAGTAATTTCCTGGGTTTCAAAACCAACGTAACTGAAAACAAGAACTTGCCCTTTAGCACTATTGATGCTATAGTTCCCGTCAAAATCAGATTGAGTTCCTGTACTAGTGCCTTTGATGACAATATTTGCACCCGGTAATGGAACTCCTTGATCATCTATTACTGTTCCAGAGATGAGCATATCCTGAGCAAAGGATATTTGGAATAGCAACAAAAACAAATAAAAAGGTAATTTGTATCTCATATTAATGTGTTTAATGATTGTCAAAATTCAACATAATTTCCGAGAATAACAATTTTGGAAATCAGTTTTATATGAATTAATAGTAAAAAACGATGGGATTTAACTAAAATGACGCCGATAAGGATAAATGTACTTTAGTGTTTGAAGCATTGATCGCCTGGTTTTTCGAAAATCCATTGGCCAAACTTAGTCTTAGGATTCCAGCATTGGTGTTAAGGCCCAGTCCCAACCCAAAACTGTAAAGTCGCTCTTGTATGCCTACGGTTTCATTTTCAAAATAAGCTGCATCCAAAATGGTATGTACGTAAAGCCCTTCGTTAAAAAGATAACGGTATTCAGTATTGATGGTACTAAAAAGGGAGGCGTCAATGCTATTTTCATTAAAACCCCTAAGGGTGTTTATTCCCCCAAAGCGAAAGAGTTCGTTGGCGAGGTAGTTCCCACTATTTAAGTAGGAGTTGGTGCTTTGTACAAATATGGAGTTATTGTAACTTAAATTGAAGTTGTGCTTGGCTTCCAATGACAATCTTATCTGATCCTGGTTTTCCAGTCCCGTTTTCCTCTTACCCACCTCGCTTTCCAAGTAGATGGAAGTTTTTATTGGAAAAAAAAGACTTTTTTGGCGTTTGGTATACTTTCCGCCCAATAAAAGGTATCGCGAATTGAAATTTTCTACAAGTGATCCCGCAAGCGTTTCATCCAGAAGGTTGCTGGATTCATACGTTTTGTAACCGGCGTAAACGGTTATTTTGGGAGACGTTTGGTAGTGAAGCTTCAGCAATTGTTCGGTAGTTGCAAAAGTACTGTCCCTCTTGAAAATTTTTAAACCAAGGCTTAGGCTAAAAGGGGTTTTGAACAGGAAGGGCATGTGGGTGGAAGCTTCAAAATTTTGTTGTTCCCTTCCATCGGCTTTATAGACCAGTTTCAGTTGTTCCCCAAAATTTAAATTGTTGTTTAATTCCAGATCCAAATAGCCGTTCAGTTCCAGTTTTTGGGTGTTTTCATTGGTGGCAAAACCTAAAATGCCGTCAAAATGGTTAAAGGTCCTTTTCTTGAAATAGAAATAAACAATGGTCGAATCTTTCTTGAAAAGCGCTTCCGGAGGCTTTAGGGCGTCGACAAACCCCAAGCCATCCACCAATTCATTTTGTGCAATCAATTTGCTTTGATTGAAAACCCGTCCTTTCTTGACCCCTGCATGGTATTTTAAAAATGAAATCGGAAATTTTTCATACCCTTTCACCACCCAATTGTCAATTTTTCGCACTCGGTTTGTTTCGACCGTCAGTTGTGCATTCAGGGTCCGTAGATCTTTCTTTTCAATTTGGGTGAGTTGAAACGATGCAAATGGATCCCCTTGCAAGGCTTTGGCCTTACTTAGCGCCAAGAGGGTTTTTTGTGTCAAGGATAAGGGGATGGTAAAAGTACTGTCGGTTTTTTTCGAGACATATAGTTCAATTGTTTTGAAATCCAAGTCAAAATCTCCACAATGGATTTCAACTTCTCGCCACCGATTGCCCAAGAGGTACTTTGCTAGGTATAGACTGTCATCCTTTTTTTGGATGGCCTCAAGCGAAACGTCTAAATAGCCCAAATGCTGAAGCCTAAGGGTAATGGTGTCTGTTTTTGGTTGCAGTTCCTCAAGGATTTCAAAATAAAAAGGGGCGCCAAGGCTATCAAGAAAGGTTTCCGAAAGCGGGGTTTCGCTATCGATTTTCAATTCAATATTTTGGGAACACACAAGCCCCGAAAATGTAGTATATATATATAGGTATAAAAATGTTCTTAAAATCGTTTTCAATATCGTAGCGTGTGGCACTGTAAATCTAACGCTTTCAGCTTGTTTTTCATATTCCGCCTTTACTGAAAAACAAACTCCACAAAAATAAGATGGGGTTGTTGGATTAATTCAATTTAATTCCTACCTTTGCCGCCCTTTAATAGGGGAAATATATCATTTAATTACGTATAACAAGGATTTTATATGCCAACTATTTCACAATTAGTACGAAAAGGAAGAGCCAAAATAACCAAGAAGAGTAAATCGGCTGCTTTGGATTCGTGCCCGCAACGCCGCGGTGTGTGTACGCGTGTATATACGACCACTCCTAAGAAACCAAACTCTGCCATGCGTAAAGTGGCCAGGGTAAGGCTTACCAATGGAAAGGAAGTAAACGCATACATCGGTGGTGAAGGACACAACCTCCAGGAGCACTCGATAGTATTGGTTAGAGGTGGAAGGGTGAAGGATTTGCCAGGTGTACGTTACCACATCGTTCGTGGCGCATTGGATACCGCAGGTGTTCAAGGAAGGCTGCAACGAAGGTCAAAGTACGGCGCCAAACGCCCTAAAAAGTAATTCAACAACTTTTAAAAAGCAGTAATGAGAAAAAGACAAGCGAAAAAGAGACCGCTTTTGCCAGATCCAAGATTTAACGATCAGTTGGTCACACGTTTTGTGAACAACTTGATGTGGGACGGCAAGAAATCTGTTGCTTTCAAAGTATTCTATGATGCGATTGATATCGTGGATTCCAAAAAGCAAGACGACGAAAAAACAGCTTTGGAAATTTGGAAAGACGCTCTTTCCAATGTAATGCCTCACGTAGAGGTACGAAGCCGAAGAGTAGGAGGAGCCACCTTCCAAATTCCTATGCAAATACGCCCAGACCGTAAAATCTCCACGGCAATGAAGTGGTTGATTGGTTATGCACGTAAGCGTAACGAAAAGTCTATGGCTCAGAAATTGGCCGCCGAAATACTGGCTGCCGCTAAAGAAGAAGGTGCTGCGGTTAAAAAGCGTATGGATACGCACAAAATGGCCGAAGCGAACAAAGCATTCTCACACTTTAGATTCTAGGAAACAATGGCACAAAGAGATTTAAAATTTACAAGAAATATAGGGATTGCTGCGCACATTGATGCAGGTAAAACCACTACAACCGAGCGTATCCTCTACTATACCGGTGTCAATCACAAAATCGGGGAGGTTCACGACGGAGCGGCCACTATGGACTGGATGGAGCAGGAACAGGAGCGTGGTATTACCATTA